>NZ_JAODBG010000138.1 GCF_025463825.1 Cryobacterium sp. | reverse complement strand
GAGAAATGACGATGTTGTCGAAGTCCAGATAGACCCCAACCTGATCTTCTGACTGCTCGGCCATCCGGTGCTCCTCTTTTACTAGGGGGTGTCGCGTCCATCCCGTCGCGACGTGGACAGGAGATTGAATCGTGAAGGGCCGCTTTCGCGAAAGCTCTGCACCCGACTAAGCGGGTACGAACGAAGCCGCAAGCAGGCCATGAACGAGTCGCGCGGTTTGTTCGGTCAGCGGTCCGGGCTTCAGGAGGATCTCGACGGCCTTCTTGGGCCACACGACGCGCACGCCATCGATGACGAAGGCGCCACCGAGGAGGGGCCAGTCGGCGCCAACGAAACACAGCATTCCGTGCACTGGAATCTCTTCCCAGCCCGCGTCTCTCAGCGCGGACCGCACGAGACTGACTTGCTTCTGCACACCGGCGACCTGCTTAGTGCGGTCCCGCGATCCGACCATGAGTTTCTCTGTTCGGGGGCTGAACAGTCCACCTTCAACTCTCAGGCTCGGACGCCCCTGATACTTCTTGGCGTCAATGACGAAGACCCCCGTTGCAGTCACGGCGATGTGATCGATGTTCGCTGTGGAACCCGGGATGCGACGGTCGTGCAGAACGTGGACGCCGTGTCCGCTGAGTGTGTCGAGGCGTTGACCGAGTGCTTCCTCTCCGCGCGCTCCGATGGCCCACGCTTGAGTGCTCTGCGGATCATCGGTCACCGCCAGTATCAGGTTGCCCAGGTGCGGGTGCTTGTCGCGGATCTTCATTGCCCGCTTATCTCTGCGGCGCTCGTGTTCTCGCCTGGCCGAGGAACCGGCGGTGCCCGTGAAGACCTCGAGGTGTTCTGTTTCTTGTTCCAGCTCCACGACGGTGAGCGCCTCGGGCGACGGAACTACCACCGGCCTGGCGGCCACCTGGGCGGCCGGGGTTGGGTGGGGCGTGCATTCCACGCAGGTAACGGTCTTCGACTCTCGCTCGTATACCGCCACGGTGCCGGCGGATATTGCGGATCCACAGGCTCGGCATCGTGCTGCGTAGCGCAGCCGCATTCTGTTCGGCGGCGGCGGCGTCGCTTCGTCGCTCATGCCGTTGCCCCCTGCGCCGCGATGCAGCCGACCCAGACTCCGTCGCGGGCCCGGGTCACCCCCACGAACAGTTCGCGGCGGTCGCGCTCATCACGTTCGATCTCGGAATCGGTCCGCTCTGCGTCGGCGATATCCGGTGACATCAGGCGCTCGGCAACCCAGGGCAGCAACACCTGCTTGAATTCCAGCCCCTTGGCTCGCTTGATCGTGCCGACCTTCACGGCATCCGTGGAGGAGCCGTCGTAGTCCGTGAGTTCGACCACGGGAATCCCCGCTGTGCGCAGCAGCATGACCGCGTCACGTACTTGCCAGGTGGTGAAGCAGAGCACGCCCACGTCGCCCCAGCCCACGCTGACGCTTTGCGTGGCCCGGCGAATCTGCTGGATGAGTTTGCCGTCATGGTCGGTTCGGGTGCGGGCCCGGGCGAAGAGGGGGCGTTCGCCGTGGCGCGGCGAGGTGATCGCGGCGGCTTTGGCGCTGGCACCTTCGATGTCGACGTAGCTGGCATCACCGACCACGTGGGACGCCAGGGCGAGGATCTCCGCGGTGTTGCGGTAGTTGACGTCCATGATCACACCGCGGCCGTGCACGGACAGGCCTGCCTCGGCGAGGGTGTACCCGCCGGGGTAAATGGTCTGTTGGCCGTCGCCGATCAGGGTGAACGCATCCGCTCCGTCACCGGCAACGGAGGCGAGCATGCGGATCATCGCGCAGGACAGGTCTTGTGCCTCGTCGACGATGACGGCCGTGTATGCAACCACCGGGTTAACGCGCAACGCCGCCTCGGCGAGCAGGATGACGTCGGCGAAGTCGTGCACTCCGCGGGCGCGCAGGAGGGATTCGTAGCGCTGATAGAGCGCCCAGACGGAACGGCGCTGGTCGAGGGTGAGACGGCGACGCCGGCCGATGCGGGCGCAGTCTGCGTACTCCTCGAAGGTGGTGAGGCCACGACCCTTGATCACGTGGTCGAGTTCCTCCCGCCAGTACCGGACGTTCGCGTCGATAGCGGTGAGTGGGCCGTTGGTCTGTTGCCAGGCATCCTCGAAGGCCTGATCGGCCAACTTGACTTTGACGTTCACGTCGATGCCATTGTCGTCGAGCACCTTGAACGCGAACTGGTGCACGCCGGTGAACTCCACTCGGTTTGCCACATCCGGGGCCATGCGGCCGAGGAGGGTGCTCAGCACATCGGGCAGCGTGCGCACGAAGGTGGTCACCAGCACGCGCGCGTCCGCCCGCGACCGCGCCAGATAGGCCGCACGGTGCAGTCCCACGACGGTCTTGCCGGTGCCCGCCGCACCACGGATGCGGGAGGGACCGTTGAAACTACGGCGCACCAACTTGGCTTGGTCGGGGTGCAGAAACGTCATCCACTCCTCGATCGGCGGCGCGAGCAGGCCTTCAAGAATGGCGGCTTCGATGTCACTCTCGCTGGGGAGGTGATCCAGGTCGACGGCGGGTTCCGGGCCGATGATGGGTTCGGGCAGGGTCACGTCGATCGGGGCCGGTGCGCCAATCAATGGGAAGTGTTTGATCGCGACGGCCAACACCTGCTCGACGACGGATGCGGTGAGGCGCTGTCCACGGTGGGCGATGTGGCGCACGATGTCGCCCTCACCGACGATCTCGACTCCGCCAATTGACGCGTTCACTCCCTTGTGACCGGCGAAGACGACCACGGGCCGTACTTCGCCCGGGGCCAGGCCGATCTCGGCCAGCGCCGCCTCGGTCTTCCAGGCGAGGTCGGCTAAGCCGAGAAACTCGTCGGTAACGTCGGCTTGGCCGCGGAATACCCGGCCGGCGGCGATGACCGGGTCCTTCCAGGCCTTGGTGTCCACGATGAACAGGCCGCCTGGCCCGACGACGACCATGTCGACCTGGGCGCGACGGCTGCCCGGCCACTGACGGTCGGGCAAAAAATGATACCCGGCCGCAGCCAGGGGAGCGAGAACGTGGGCGATGCGCTTCTCGCTATCAGCGGCGGCAAAGTAGTTGGCGGCCTTCGTCCTCGAGGATTCAGCTGCGAGCGCGTGCGCTTCCGAAAGCGCCAGTTGACGCGTGGCCTCACTCCAGGCCGAGCCGCCTGCCGACATATGTCCCCCGAACTAGTTACTCGCGAGCATATCGGTCACAGGAAGAAGGTCAGGATGCCGATCAC
>NZ_JAODBG010000133.1 GCF_025463825.1 Cryobacterium sp. | reverse complement strand
TCATCGGCGAGGACCGGGGCGAGCGAAAGCTTGCCACGGTCGTCAATCTTGGTGATCTCAACGAGGACCTTCTGGCCCACGCCGAGGACGTCTTCAACGTTCTCCACGCGCTTGCCGCCGGCGAGCTTGCGCACCTCAGAGATGTGCAGCAGGCCGTCCTTGCCCGGGAGAAGCGAGACGAAGGCGCCGAAAGCGGCGATCTTCACGACAGTTCCGAGGAACTGCTCGCCAACCTCGGGGTTGGTGGGGTTCGCGACGGAGTTGACCATGGCGCGAGCGGCCTCGGCCGAGGGACCATCGACAGCGCCGATGTACACGGTGCCGTCTTCCTCGATCGAGATGTCGGCTCCGGTCTCGTCCTGGATCGAGTTGATCATCTTGCCCTTCGGGCCGATGAGCTCGCCGATCTTGTCGACGGGGATCTGCACGCTGATCACGCGGGGCGCGGTCGGTGCCATCTCGTCGGGCTTGTCGATCGCGGCGTTCAGCACGGCGAGGATCGTCGCGCGGGCGTCCTTCGCCTGCGTCAGCGCGCCGGCCAGGACCGACGCGGGAATGCCGTCGAGCTTGGTGTCGAGCTGGATTGCGGTGACGAACTCGCTCGTGCCGGCAACCTTGAAGTCCATGTCGCCGAGGGCGTCTTCGGCACCGAGGATGTCGGTCAGAGCCGCGTAGCGGGTCTTGCCGTCGACGGTGTCGGAGATGAGGCCCATCGCGATTCCGGCGACCGGGGCGCGCAGCGGCACTCCGGCGTTCAGCATCGAGAGGGTGGAGGCACAGACGGAACCCATCGAGGTGGAACCGTTGGAGCTGAGCGCCTCGGAGACCTGACGGATGGCGTAGGGGAATTCCTCGCGGCTGGGCAGCACGGGAACCAGGGCACGCTCAGCGAGCGCTCCGTGGCCGATCTCGCGACGCTTCGGCGTGCCGACCCGACCGGTTTCACCGGTGGAGTAGGGCGGGAAGTTGTAGTTGTGCATGTAACGCTTCTTGGTGACCGGGCTCAGGGAGTCGATCGTCTGCTCGAGCTTGAGCATGTTCAGCGTGGTGACACCCAGGATCTGGGTCTCGCCGCGCTGGAAGATAGCGGAACCGTGCACGCGCGGGATGACCGCGACCTCGGCGTCGAGCGGGCGGATGTCGGCCAGGCCACGTCCGTCCATACGAACACCCTCGTTGAGAACGCGCGAGCGAACGACGAGCTTGGTGACGGACTTGTACGCCGCGCCGACCTGGTTGTTGGCGGTGGCGGGCAGTTCGCCGGCGTCGACCTTGGCCGCGATGGCGGTCTTAACGGATGCCTTGAGCTCGTCGTCAGCATCCTGGCGCGCGATTTTGTCGGCGATCACGTAGACGTCCTTGAGGCCATCGTACGAGAGGGCTGCGACGGCGTCGTAGACCTCGGTGGTGTACGGCGGGAACAGCGGGTAGTTGCCGGTGGGCTTGGACGCCGCGGCGGCCACCTGCTGCTGGGCGACGATGAGCTGCTTGATGAACGGCTTGGACGCCTCGATGCCCTCGGCGATGACCTCTTCGTTCGGCTTGATGGCGCCGCCCTGGATCAAGGTCCAGGCGTTGTCGGTCGCTTCGGCCTCGATCATCATGATCGCGACGTCTTCGCTGCCATCGGCATCCGTCACCACACGACCGGCGACGACCATGCTGAACACGGCCTCTTCGACCTGCGAGTGCTTCGGGAAGGCGACCCACTGGCCGGAGCCGTTGTCGTCGGGGATGAGGGCGACGCGGACGCCACCGATCGGGCCGGAGAACGGCAGGCCGGCGATCTGGGTCGACATGGACGCGGCGTTGATGGCCAGCACGTCGTAGTACTCGTCGGGCGCGATGGCCAGAACGGTCACGACGACCTGGATCTCGTTCCGCAGGCCGTCGACGAACGACGGGCGGAGCGGCCGGTCGATCAACCGGCAGGTGAGGATCGCTTCGGTCGACGGGCGACCTTCGCGGCGGAAGAAGCTGCCCGGGATGCGGCCGGCGGCGTACATGCGCTCTTCAACGTCGATCGTCAGCGGGAAGAAGTCGAAGTTGTCCTTCGGCTGCTTGCTGGCGCTCGTGGCGGAGAGAAGCATGGTCTCTTCGTCGATGTAGGCGGCGGCTGAGCCCTGTGCCTGCTGGGCGAGACGCCCGGTTTCGAAACGGATGGTGCGCTTGCCGTACTTGCCGTTGTCAATAACGGTTTCGGCGAACGTGATTTCTGGACCCTCCATATGGGGGTTCTCTCCTTTGTTTAGACTCGTTTGCCCGTGTGGCGCGCGAGGAGGACATCGGAGCAGGAACAGGCAGGACAAGCTGCCGAACATGTGTTGGGCGCTGACGTTGCTGGCCACCAGTAGAAATTCACCACCGCCGCTCTGTCTCGAGCCCGTGCGTTGGGAAACCACCACCGAGGACCAGCGTCCTGCCAGTCTGCTCCGGGTATTACGGGTAGATCCGAAGATCCACCGGAACAAGCCTAGCAGAACGGGGGTTAAACGACAGGGATGGCGGCATCGAAGACCGGTCCGTCGGCGCAGACCAGCGGCCCCTCCACGCTGGGATCGGTGCGCACCGGCGCCGCGCAACCGTGGCAGTAGCCGAGTCCGCAGGCCATGTGCGCCTCGAGCGAGGCCTGCACCGGGACTCCCCAGTGCGCACCGAGCTCGGCGGCCAGTCGGGCCAGCACCCCAGCGCCGCAAACCATGATCACGCCGGGTGGCGTTCGCTCTGGTGTCGTGCCGTCGAAGTGGCCGCGCAGCCGGGTGGCCAGGAAGGTGAGGTCGCTGGAACCGTCGTCGTCGGTGGCGCCGATCACCTGGACGCCCAGTTCGGCGCAGTCGGAGCGGCCGAGCAACTGGTCGGGGTGCTGGCCGCTGAGCACCATGGTGGTGCGGATGCCCGCTGCCGCGGCGTCCTCAGCGGCGCCCATGACGCCGCACACTCCCACGCCGCGGCCGATGAGCAGGGCCGAGCGGGTGCCGGGCGGAAACCCGAAACCACGGCCGAGCGGCCCGGTGACCTGCAGGGTGCCGCCGACGGGCACGGCGGCCAGGGCGCGGGTGCCGCGGCCGACCACTCCGTAGATCAGCTCGACGGTGCCGGGGTGGTCGGTGGTCGCGGGCCGGCGGCGGTGGATGGCCATCGGCCGGGGCAGCAGGATCGTGTCGCCGCCGTGCGGCGGCACGGTGATCATCAGGAACTGGCCGGCCTGAGCGGTAGCGGCGATGGTGTTGCTGGCCAGGACCAGTCGGCGGTAGCGCTCCCCCACCGGTTCGTGGACGAGGACCTCGGCGTCGTCCCACACCGGCTGCGGACGCGGCACGGCCGAGCGCGGCCGCACCGACACCAGCCCGTCGAGCGCCCGCTCGTCGGCCTCGGCGAAGGCGCGCGCCTGAGCGACCGCCGCACGCGCGCGCAGGGTGGCCGCTGTGGGGGTCACCACCGGTGCGTCGATGCTCATCGAGGCGCATCCAGATCGAGCAACTCGCGGATGCTGCCGACCCCGGCGTCCAGAGACCGTCGACGCAGCCCTCGCACGATCTCCACCGCTGCGAACGGCCGGCCGAAGCTGGCGGTGCCGACCTGCACGGCGCTGGCGCCGACCGAGAAGTAGTCCAGCGCGTCATCGACGGTCTCGATCCCGCCGCAGGCGATCACGGGAATCTGCACGGCACGCGACGCCAGCCAGACCAGGCGCAGCACGATCGGCTTGATCGAGGGGCCGGACAGGCCGCCGATGACGTTGCCGAGGATCGGCCGTCGGGTCTGGGCATCCAGCGGCATGGCCGGGATGGAGTTGGCCACGCAGACGGCGTCGGCACCGGCCTCTTCGGCGGCCAGGGCGCAGGCGGCGATGGAGGCGACCAGCACCGGCAGTTTCACGATGAGGGGTTTGCCGGTGACCAGGCGAACGGCGGCGACGACCTCGCGGATGGCGGCCGGGTCTGAGCCGATGTCGGTACCGTCCCGGTCGAGGTTGGGGCAGGAGACGTTGAGCTCGTAGGCGGCGCCGTGCTCGCCGAGGGCCGCCACGACGGGGGCGTATTCACCGATGCGGTGCCCGCCGACGCTGATGATGGTGGGGGCGTCGAGGGCGGCGTAGCGCGGGTGCAGAGTGGCCAGGTAGCCGGCCGGCCCATGGCTGGGGATGCCGACGCTGTTGACCATGCCGGCGGGGACCTCGGTGAGCCGGTGCACCGGGTTGCCGCCGCGGGCCGAACCGAAGACGGTCTTGGTGACGGTGGCGCCGAGTTCGCCGACCGGGATGAGGGCGCCGAGGTCCGGACCGAAGCAGCCGGACGCCGGCATCACCGGGGCGTTCAGGGTGAGCGAACCGATCCGCACGGACATATCAACGGCGGACAGCGCTGTGGCGGCGAGATCATCGCTGGCGGCGGCGAAGAACGCGGCGCGGGCATCCGGATGGGCGGTGCCGTCAAGAAGGGCGACCATGAGTGGACCTGTCTGTCTGCGCGGTTGTCACGGCTTCCGTCTCTGCGGAAGCACTCTCTCCGGCGCACTGCGTTTCAGTCTGCCGCCCGCTCCCGCTCCCTCATCAGTGCCGAAGGTCCCGGCGGAGGTCGCGACCTTTCACACGGACGCAGGAATCCCGGGGGCTCGCCGGTAGGCACGCGAAAGCGGCCGGGTGGTTGCCTCAGGGAGGAGGTGACCACCCGACCGCTTTCGTGGGATGGAACCGGGTTAGCGGGGCGGGAAGAGGCCGGCGGGGTTGAAGTCGACGGGCAGTTCGAAGGGGTCGCGGATGCGGGTGGAGCGGTCGGAGCGGGCCACCAGGGCCGAGAGCTCCCCCGCCGCTCGTTCGATCCGGGCCGGCAGGGTCTGCACCCGGCTGTCGACGCGGCCGCCGTCGCCGGTGCCCCAGTCCTCCGAGGCGGCGAACACCGAGGTGGGCACCACCACGGCGTGCAGGTAGGTGAACATCGGCCGGAGCGCGTAGTCGAGGGCCAGCGAGTGCCGCGGGGTGCCCGCCGTCGCGCCGATCAGCACGGGCTGGTCGGTCAGGCTGCGGTTGTCGATCACGTCGAAGAACGTCTTGAACAGTCCGCTGTAGCTGGTGGTGAAGATCGGGGTGACGGCGATGAGGCCGTCCGCCGAGGTCACGGCCTCGATCATCTCCTCCAGCCGCGGATTGGCGAACCCGGTGAGCATGTTGTTCATGATGTCCTGGGCGTAGTCGCGCAGCTCATAGGTGACGACCGTCGTCGTCACGCCTTCGTCGGCCAGCCGCGCCACGGTGGCCGTGGCGAGCTTGTCGGCGAGCAGGCGGGTCGACGACGGCTGGCTGAGGCCGGCCGAGACGACGGCCAGGGTGCGCTCGGTCATCTCAGGCTCCTGTCTTGGCGGCGCCGGCGAGGCCGAATGCGGCTCCGGTGGCGCGGCGGTGCGGTGCGATGGCGCCGGCGGTGTCGAGGTCGTCGCGGTGATCGGATGCGGACGCATCCGTCACGGGAGCGGCGCCGGCAGCGATCACGAGGGCCTCGTGGGTGGGGCCCTCGGGCACGTCGGCCGGGCGGTTCTTCGCGAACTCCTTGCGGAGCACTGGCACGACCTCTTCGCCCAGGATGTCGAGCTGCTCGAGCACGGTCTTCAGGGGAAGGCCGGCGTGGTCCATCAGCCAGAGCTGGCGCTGGTAGTCGCCGACGTAGTCCCGGAAACCGAGGGTGCGGTCGATGACTTCCTGCGGGCTGCCCACGGTGAGCGGGGTCTGCTCGGTGAAGTCCTCCATGCTCGGGCCGTTGCCGTAGACCGGAGCGTTATCGAAGTACGGGCGGAAGTCGCGCTTGGCGTCCTGCGAGTTCTTGCTCATGAACACCTGGCCGCCGAGTCCGACGATCGCCTGCGCGGCGGTGCCGTGGCCGTAGTACTCGAAGCGGTTGCGGTAGTACTTCACCATCTTCGCGGTGTGCGAGGCGGGCCAGAAGATGTGGTTGGAGAAGAAACCGTCGCCGTAGTACGCGGCCTGCTCGGCGATCTCGGGACTGCGGATGCTGCCGTGCCAGACGAACGGCGCCACGCCGTCGAGCGGGCGCGGAGTGGACTGGAAGCCCTGCAGCGGGGTGCGGAACTGGCCTTCCCAGTCGACGTAGTCTTCGCGCCACAGGCGGCGCAGCAGCGCGTAGTTCTCCAGTGCCAGCGGGATGCCCTGGCGGATGTCCTGGCCGAACCAGGGGTAGACGGGGCCGGTGTTGCCGCGGCCGAGGGTGAGGTCGACGCGACCGTCGGCCACATGCTGGAGCATCGCGAAGTCCTCGGCGATCTTCACCGGGTCGCTCGTGGTGATCAGCGTCGTGGCGGTGGAGAGGATGATCCGCTCGGTCTTGGCCGCGATGTAACCGAGCATGGTCGTCGGGCTCGACGGCACGAACGGCGGGTTGTGGTGCTCACCGGTGGCGAAGACGTCGAGGCCGACCTCTTCCACCTTCTGCGCGATGGTGAGCATGGCCTTGATGCGCTCGTGCTCGGTGGGGGTCTGCCCCGTGGTGGGATCGGTGGTCAGATCGCCGACAGTAAAGATTCCGAACTGCATTTCCAGCCTCCAGGATTCAATGCGTTTGCATGTATGTGGGTGTCAACGGCAGTCGGGGCGATCTTATTCCCGCCCGGTCAGCGCTGTGGCCAGCCGGTTCCTTCGACCTGCGGGCTGAGGGTGAGGCTGGCGAGGGTGTGCTGGATGGCGACGGCCGCCGCGCCGCGCGCCCAGGAGGAGGTGCCGCCATGGTTCACGCTGATCCGCAGGGGGGTCGCTTCGGGATCCCGGCCCTCCCGGGCTGTGCCGAGGATCTCGTCGGACACGACAGTGAACAATCCGATGCCCTCCCCGGAGAGCACGATCGTGTCGACCATGGCGATGTTGGTGATCAACGCCACCAACCGGCCGAGCGCCCGGCCGGAGGCCCGCAGCACCGTGAGGGCGCTCGGGTCGCCGGCCTCGGCGAGCGCCAGCACCTCCGGGTAACCCAGGTCGCGGCCGAGCAGCCGACCCGCTCGCGCCTGGATGGCCGATTCGGTGAGCATGGCGTTCGAGCAGCCGTGGTGCCCGGCATCGCAGACCGGGCCGTCCGCATTCAGCGGCACGTGGCCGCCGAGGCCGAGGCCGCTGTTCGGGGTGGAGATGACCTGATCGTTGATGACGAGGCCGTAGCCGACACCGATGCCGATGGTGAGCACCGCGAAGCTGGCGGTGTCCCGGCCGGCACCGAACCACTGCTCGGCGGCGGCTAGTCCTGCGACATCGTTCTCGACGAGCACGGGGATGCCGAGGCGCGCCTCGAGCGCCGACGCCAGGTCCACGTCCCGCCAGCCGAGGAACGGTGCCCGGGTGACCACCCGGGAACCGGTGACGTTGCCGCCGACGGACACCCCGACGGCCGTGACGGCATCGGTTTCGGACAGCTCCCGGACCAGGGCGACCAACTGGGCCACCACAGTCTCAGGGTCCGGGGCTGGAATCGGCCGATGGGCGGTGGCGAGCAGGGTGGTGCGCAGGTCGGTGAGCACCCCGAACGCATCCTCCCCGGTGAGCTTCACGCCCACGAACCGGCGGCCGTCCATCCGAACGTCGAGGGGCCGGGTGGGGCGGCCCACCCCGCCGTTGGGGTCGTCGTTGGTCTCCACGAACAGCCCCCGGTCGAAAAAGGGCCGGCTCAGCCGGGTGAGACTGGCCGGGGAGAGCCCCAGCCTGCGCCCGAGATCGCCCCGGGAGATCGGTCCGTGCATCAGAACCGCACGCGCCAGCGACATGGCAGATTCGCTGATCGGCGGGGTGACCGCCGCATCCCTGGGATGGGTGCTCCTGGGATCGGTGCTCCCGGCCTCGGTACTCCCGTGCATGGCGTTTGCCTTTCCGACCCCCACCCGGGGTTCCCTTCATCCTGACATAGACAGCATCCGGGCTGGGGGCTGCCGCTAGGTTGGATGGCACGATCCGTTCTGCGGTGGAACCACGCAACCGACAAACCGGCCCGTCATCCGGGCCGTGCTCCGCCAGGGAGGCACGCACGTGACAAATCTTGACAACACCGACTCCGGCAGCACCGTCACCGCGGCCCCGTGGTGGACCACCGCCGTGGTCTACCAGGTGTACCCGCGCAGTTTCGCGGACTCGAACGGGGACGGCATCGGGGACCTCAACGGTGTGCGCGGCAAGCTCGACCACCTCGCCGAGCTCGGCGTCGACGCGATCTGGCTGTCCCCGGTCTACCCCTCTCCCCAGCACGACAACGGCTACGACATTCGCGACTACCAGGACATCGACCCGGTGTTCGGCAGCCTGGCCGAGTTCGACGCGCTGCGGGCGGATGCCCACGCGCGCGGCATCAAGATCGTGATGGACCTGGTGGTGAACCACACCAGCGACGAGCATCCCTGGTTCGTCGAGTCGCGCTCCTCGACCGACAACCCCAAGCGGGACTGGTACTGGTGGCGCCGACCGGGTGCGGCGGGCGCGGAGCCGAACGGCTGGGGCAGTGCGTTCAGCGGCCCGGCATGGACCCTCGATGAGACGACGGGCGAGTACTACCTGCACCTGTTCGCCAAGCAGCAGCCCGACCTCAACTGGGAGAACCCCGAGGTACGCCAAGCGGTGTACACGATGATGAACTGGTGGCTGGACCGCGGCGTCGACGGGTTCCGAATGGACGTGATCAACTTCATCGCCAAGCAGGTGGAGCTGGTCAGCGGGCCGGCCGCTGCCACCGACGGTGGCTCCCCCATGGGCGCGCAGATCCACGAGTACCTGCACGAGATGCACCAGGCGGTGTTCGCGGGCCGCGCCGGCGATCACCTGACCGTGGGCGAGATGCCGGGCGTGAGCATCGACGACGCCGTTCTGTTCACGGACGCCTCGCGCGGCGAGGTCGACATGATCTTCCAGTTCGAGCACGTCTCGCTCGACCAGGGCGCCCACAAGTTCGACCCGCTCCCCCGCAGCCTGGTGCCGCTGAAGCAGAGCCTCGCCCGCTGGCAGGAGGGCCTGGCCGCCACTGGCTGGAACAGCCTCTACCTGAACAACCACGACCAGCCCCGGCTGGTCTCGCGGTTCGGCAACGACACGCGGTTCCGGTACGAGTCGGCGACGCTCTGGGCGCTGGTGCTGCACCTGCACCGCGGCACACCGTACATCTACCAGGGCGAAGAGATCGGCATGACGAACGTCACGTTCGACACCATCGACCACTACCGCGACATCGAGTCGCTCAACCACTACCGCGAGGCCGTCGAACAATTCGACCAGTCGCCCGCCAGCGTGCTGGCCGGCGTGCACGCGATGGGCCGGGACAACGCGCGCACGCCGATGCAGTGGGACGGCTCCGCCCACGCCGGATTCAGCACCGGCACCCCGTGGCTGACGGTGAACCCGAACTACCCCGACATCAACGTGGCGGCCGACAAGGCGGCGGCGCGAAGCGTGTTCGCGTTTTACCAGCGGCTGATCGCGCTGCGGCACGAGGACCCCGTGGTGGCGCTGGGCGCATTCGAGCTGATCGAACCCGATCACGAGCAGCTCTACGCGTTCACGCGCACCCTGGACCGGCACACGCTGCTGGTGCTGGCGAACGTATCGGATGAGCCGCTGACGGTGCAGGGCGAGTGGCTGCCGGACGACATCTCGGGCGCCGAACTGCTGCTGGGCAACTACCCCGGCGACGGCTCCGCGGCGCTGCGCCCCTGGGAGGCCCGGCTGTACCGACTGAGGTCCTGAGCGGGGCCGGGCGGGCCTGCCACGGGCCGCGTCGTCGGCGCTCGGACCCGTTGACCGGCCTCCGAATCTGGGCGTACGCTGACCGCGAAGCTCAGATCGGCTTCGACCTGGGTTCCGGCACGATCGGAAGGAGTCCAGCCATGCGCAGGGCATACCAGATCATCTGTCACATCATCGCCGCCTGCGTCGTCATCCAGGCCGCCGTCATCGCGTGGTCCACGTTCACCATCCTGAATGCATCCGGCGACGGTGCCGCCCTCAGCGAGGACAACGCACCCGTCGGCTTCCTCGTGCACAGCGTCGTCGGCCAGATGGTCATCCCGGCATTGGTTCTCGTGCTGCTCGTCGTCGCGCTGATCGGGCGGGCCGGAATCAGATGGGCAGCGTGGCTGCTGGTGGCCGTTCTCGTGCAGTTGATCCTCGCGTACAGCTCGTTCGAGCTTCCCGGCCTCGGGCTGCTGCACGGGATCAACGCCTTCGTGGTCCTCGGCCTGGCCGAGATGGGTGCCAGGTCGATCGGTACCCAGTCGACGGGCGCGAGAAAGGTGCGCACCCCGGCCGCGGAACGCACCGCGATGGACGACTCGGCCTGATCGCACCGGGCCCGACCGACCGCGCCTGACCTATCAGGGCCTGACCGATCCGGGCCTGATCACTCGGAGCGGTTGCCGTGCGGCCCGCCCTGCTCGAACGGGCTCGTCACCCCTCGATAGGCCAGTGCCATCATCATGCCCTCTGCCGCGTGGTCGAGGTTGTGGCAGTGGTCCATCCAGACCCCGGGGTTGTCGGCCACGAATTCAACCACCCACACCTCTCCCGGTTGCACGTCGAAGGTGTCCAGCCAGAGCGGTGACCCGGTCGAGGGGGTGCCGTCCCGCGACACCACGCGCACGCGATGGCCGTGCACGTGCATCGGATGCGTCTCCAACCCCCGGTTGGCCACCGTGAGCCGCACCGTGTTGCCCTCGCTCACCTCGAGACTCGGGATGTGCGGGAACACCTGCCCGTTCACGGTGTAGCCGTAGGCGGGCCGGCCGGCCAGGAACCGGGGGTTGCGGTCGAGGACCATGGTCGTGTCCACCCGGCCCTCGCCGGCCGGGAGCTCCTCTCCGGTCGGAGTGCCGTAGTCCAGCAGGTCCAGGTCGCCGGATGCCGCTTCCACCGGCGCTGCCGCCGGCACCTTCGCGCCGGCCGGCCCGAGCGACAACGTCGCCGTCGTCGAGGCGTTGCTGCTCAGCCGCACGCCGGCGCCCGGCATCGTCAACGACACATCCAGCCGCCCGCCCGCGGCGATCCGGAGCAACTTGCCCGTGACCGGCGTGGGGCCGACCAGGTCACGACCGTCCGCCGCGACCACCGTGAACGGGGCACCGTCGACGCGGAAGCGGCGCGGCACCCGGTCGGTGTTGACCAGCCGCAGCCGCACCGATTCCCCGGCCGCCACCGTCCGGGCGACAGCAACGTCCGAGTCCCCGAGGATCACCACTCCCCCCAGGGTGTGTAGCGGAACGGTCAGGTCGACCGCCTCCGGCACCCCGGTCTTCGGCAGCACCACGAGGGTGCCGAACAGTCCGCGCCGCACCCCATCGGCGGAGACCTGGTGCGTGTGGTACCAGTACGTGCCCGTGTCGGTCGCCGGGAACCGGTAGGTGAACGAGTCGCCGGGCAGGACTGCGTCCTGGGTGACCCCGGCGACGCCGTCCTCGCCGGCCGGCACGTCGTACCCGTGCCAGTGGATGGTGACACCCTCGTCGATGTCGGCGTTGTGCAGTCTCACCTCCACCAGGTCGCCCTGGGTGACCCGGAGTTCGGGGCCGGGCAGCGACCCGTAGGTCCACGCGGACACGGTCCGGCCGGAGGCGAGGGTCACCTGCTGTTGCTCTGCCGTGAGGTCGAAGGCTGCCAGCCTGCCCGGCTGGTCGGCGGGCGTGCGCAGGTCGGTCACCGAGATGCCGCCGGGCGGCGGAGCCGGCGCATCCGCTGCACCGTGATGGGTCGCGGCCAGCGCGCCTGGCAGGGCCGCACTGCCGAGCCAGGCCAGGCCGATGGCGGCCACCAGCACCAGGACGCTGAAGGCCACCAGGCCGGTCACCACGCGCCCGCGGCGGCCGGCGAAGATCGCCCCGGCCAGCGCGGCGCTCAGCAGCACCAGGCCGAGCAGCACCAGCGCCGGAACGAGTTCCAGCGGGTAGCCGACCACGAGCCGGGCCACGATCCCCGCGACGGCTGCCGCCGCCGCACCCACCAGGGCCGCCAGGTCGCGGGCCCCCGGGGCGGGGCGGGATCCGCGCGCGGCCGCCAGCAGGCCGGGTGTGGCCAGGATGCCGCCGGCGACCCCGGCGAGAACGACCAGCGGCAGGGCGAACACGACCTTCTCCTGCACGAACCACCAGCCGTGGGCCGAGAGCAGGGCAACACAGAGCCCCTGGGCGAGGACACCCAGAGCGCCGATGCCGGACAGGGCGATCACGAGCCAGGCGCTCCGGCGCCGGATCGTCGGTGGCGTGTGGATGCTGGCCGGCGCGGGCCTGTCGTTCGGCGCATCAGCCGCGGACGACGTGCGTGCGCGAAGCCCGGCGGCCAGCACCGCGGCGCCGATCCACGCCCCGGCGGTGGCGATCGCCGCGACCAGGTCGAGCGCGAGCAGGAGCGACGCCGTCACGGTCGATCACTCCGAGTGCCGGTACATGGGATCTTCCTCCGGGCCGCGGCAGGCACACCCGTCCGGGTCGAAACAGCGGTCCTCCAAAAACGCTACTCCGCCCGCGGAGGGAAGGCGAGGCCCCGTCTTCTGTTGCCGGAACGGACAATTGCGCCCGGTGCGCCGGACGCAATTGTCCGCAGCGGGAACAGTCGGGGGGCTACTCGCCCTTGAGCGCCCGCTTCTCGGCTTCGAGCTCTTCCCGTTCGGTGGCG
>NZ_JAODBG010000126.1 GCF_025463825.1 Cryobacterium sp. | reverse complement strand
CGGGGTCACGGGGCGAGGAGTTCGGCGTGCGGATGCTCGGAACCTGGGGCGGAGGACCAGCCGGACTGATGCAGCCGCTCGAAGCCGTCCAGGAGGAGGTCCAGGGCGAACTCGAACTCGAACCTGTCATCGCATCCGCGCGCCACAGCGGTGTCGTCGTGCGCGGCCGCGGCGCTGATCTGCCCGATGTTGGGGTAGCGCTCGGCCAGCAATCGACCCTGTGCCGCGATGGTCTCCGGGGGTACCTCAGCCGGCGCAGCACCGCCCGGGCCTGCGGGCTGGTCGAAGAGTTCCTGGGTGAAGCCCCACATCCGGCTGCCCAGCGCGTGCATGACGTGGTGGGTGAGGTCCACCGAGAAGCCGCCGGCCAGGAACATGCCGATCGTCGACTCCAGGTAGGCCAGCACGGTCGGGGTGTGATCGGTGCGAGACTCGAGCACCTGGCGGGCCCAGGGATGCCGAAGCAGCACGCGTCGGGCCGATAGCACCCGCTGGCGAACCGTCGATTTCCAGTCGCCATGCTGGGCGGGCGGGTCGATCTCGGCGACAATCACTTCCACCATGCCATCGAGCAGCTGCTCTTTGTTGGCCACGTGCTTGTACAGCGCCATGGGCACCACGCCGAGTTCCTCGGCGAGCCTGCGCATGCTCAGCGCGTCGATGCCGATCTGATCGGCCACGCCGACGGCGGCCTGCAGCACGCGGTCACGGTTGAGCCGCACCCGCGGGGTGGTCATCACCATTGCTGGTCCCTTCCGAGCCGAAATGGCCTCGCCCATTGACAGGAGTACAGTGTACACCTTAGAGTCGTGGCACCTGAGTGTACGCCGTACACCTTCCTTTTCCAAAGGAGCTCTCATGACCCCCACGAGACGAGCAGCAATCCTCATCGGTGCCCTGTTCTTGCTCACCGAGGTCGGCGCCATCGTCGGCCGCCTGCTCTATGCCCCGGTGCTCAATACGCCCGGCTACGTCCTCGGCACCGGACGCGACGCGTCGGTAGTTCTCGGCGTGCTCTTCGAAACGGTGCTGGTGGTTGCCGTGGTCGGCACCGCGGTGGTCCTCTATCCAGTGGTGAAGCGGAGCTATCCCACCCTGGCGCTGGCCTACGTCGCGGCCCGCATCCTCGAAGCGGCGATCATCGTCGTCGGCATCGTCAGCCTGCTCACTGTGTTGATCCTGCGCGAGCAGCCGCACGGCGTCGACGCCGGCGCCCTCGAGGGCGTCGCGGCCGGGCTGCTGGCGCTGCAGGACGGCACGCTGCTCTTCGGCCCGGGCTTCGCCCTGGGCATCGGCTCGATCCTGCTGGCGGCGCTGATGTTCGCCTCCCGCCTGGTGCCGCGCCCCATCGCGATTCTCGGCCTGGCCGGCGGCACGATCATCACGCTCTCGACCGTGCTGGTGCTCTTCGGCGGGTACGGCCAGTTCTCCGTCATCGGCCTGGTTGTCGCTCTGCCGGTGTTCGCCTGGGAGGTGTCGCTTGCGTTGTGGCTTCTCGTCAGGGGCTTCGACCCGGCGGCCGAGGAGCGGATGCGGGCCACCCACGATGGCGCCGACCGGACGGAGGTGGCCCGATGAAGGCCGCGGTGTATCGGCGGTTCGGTGCCCCCGAAGTCGTGGTACTCGCCGATATGCCGAAGCCCACGCCGGGCCCGGAAGAGGTGCTGATCCGCGTGATCGCGAGCACCGTGAGCATCGCCGATCACCGGGCGCGGTCCCGGGACGTGCCACGGGGACTCGTCCTGCCGACGGCGCTCGCGCTCGGGGTCTTCCGGCCCCGCAAGCGCGTGCTCGGGATGGACGTTTCCGGCGTCGTCCAGGCGGTGGGTAAGAAGGTCACCCTGTTCGCTCCCGGCGACGAGGTCATCGCCATGCTCGGCGGGAAATTCGGCGGCCACGCCGAGTTCGCCCGCATCAAGCAGGACGGTGCGATCGCGGCGATGCCAACGAACCTGAACTTCGACGAGGCAGTGGCCCTGGTGTTCGGCGGCCTCGCCGCGCACGGGTATCTCAGCAGGACCAGGATCGGGACGGGCACCCGAGTGCTGGTCAACGGCGCATCCGGCGCGGTCGGCACCGCCGCAGTGCAACTGGCCAAGAACCTCGGCGCACACGTCACCGCGGTGTGCGGCGCGCGCAACGCCGAACTCGTCAGCTCGCTCGGCGCCGACCGGGTGATCGACTACACCAGCACGGATTTCACGACGGAGTCCGACACCTACGACGTGATCATGGACTGTGTCGGAAATGCACCATTCGAACGGGTGCAACATCTGATCGAACCGGGCGGAGCGCTTCTGCTGCTCATGGCCGATCTCACCGGGCTGCTGCGCGCGAAGTCCCGCTCCCGCAAGAGCGGCAAGCTGATCACAGCCGGCGGTGTCGACTATCAAGCCGTCGACCTGGAGTTTCTCGTCGCCTTGGCGGAGGCCGGACGGCTCCGACCGGTGATCGACCGCAGTTTCGACCTCGCCGACATCGTCGCCGCGCACCGCTTCGTGGACGCCGGTCACAAACGCGGCAACGTCGTGCTGCGCGTGGCAGCCGACCCCGAGGCGCCAGCTACATGACCGCCGGTGCCGACCTGCCCGCTTGCGGACGAGTTGCCCTGGTGGGGCGGGGCAACTCGTCCGCAGCGGGGCAATTCGCGGTCAGGGCGTCAGCACGACCTTGATGCAACCGTCGTCCTTGGCGCTGAAGGTCTCGTACATCTCCGGTGCGCGATCCAGCGGCACCCGGTGCGTGACCAGATCCTCAACACCCAGCGGATCGGCAGGGTCTTCCACCAGCGGCAGCAGGTCACCGATCCAGCGCTGCACGTTGCACTGGCCCATGCGCAGCTGAATCTGCTTGTCGAACATGTTCATCAGCGGCATCGGGTCGGCCACCCCCGAATACACGCCGCTCACCGAGACCGTGCCGCCGCGGCGCACGAGGTCAATGGCCATGTGCAGCGCGGCCAGGCGATCGACACCCACCGTGGTGAAAACCTTCTTGGCCACCGCATCCGGCAGCAGGCCCGCGGCGTACTGGGTGAACGCGGCGGCAGGGTTGCCGTGCGCCTCCATCCCGACAGCGTCGACCACTGAGTCCGGCCCGCGCCCATCGGTGATGTCCTTGAGGGTGGCGACGATGTCGTCGTCGAGATCGAACACCTCCACGCCATGCCGGGCCGCCATCTCGCGGCGCTCGGGCACCGGGTCGACGCCGAGTACCCGGAAGCCGAGGTGGCGACCGATCCGGCTGGCGAACTGGCCCACCGGGCCCAGGCCGATCACGGCGAGGGTGCCGCCCTCGGGCACGTCCGCGTACTGCACGCCCTGCCAGGCGGTGGGCAGGATGTCGCTGAGGAACAGGTACCGCTCATCGGGCAGGTCGGCGCCGACCTTGATTGCGTTGAAGTCTGCGAACGGAACCCGCAGGCGCTCGGCCTGGCCGCCGGGAACAGAGCCGTAGAGCTCGCTGAATCCGTAGAGGCTCGCGCCGGTGCCCGAGTCGCGGTTCTGGGTGGTCTCGCACTGGGTGGTGAGCCCCTGGTTGCACATGAAGCAGTCGCCGCAGGCGATCACGAACGGGATGACGACCCGGTCGCCCACCGCGAGCGTGGTGACGCCGGCGCCGACAGCCTCGACGATGCCCATGTTCTCGTGGCCGAGAACGTCGTCCTTCGCCAGGAACGGCCCCATCACGTTATAGAGGTGCAGGTCAGAACCGCAGATGGCCGCCGATGTGATGCGGATGACGACATCCGTGGGCTTCTCGATCACGGGGTCGGGCACGGTCTTGACCTCGACTGTTTTGGAGCTCTGCCAGGTGAGTGCTTTCACGGTTTCCCCTTCACTGTGTCTCTCGTGCGCTGTGTCTCTCGTGCGCTGTGTCTCTCGTGCGCTGCGTCGCGCGGTCAGACCAGCCTTGTGCAGCCGCAGACAAATCTCAAGCACGATGAACGCATACCCAGATTCGGCGCAGGTCCATGACGAAGGAGGGATCCGACCGTCGTCTGAGAATGGGCAGTGATTTCCTAGACCCGCGCGGCAAGCGCCTCCCTGGCGCGCTTCAGTGACGAGCTCAGGCCCCATTCGGCCGACAGTTTGTCCAACTGGGCGGCCTGCTCCGGCGTGCTCGAGCGGATGCGGCCGTCGAACTCGGGCAGGTCGAGGTTGCGCACCACGTTGACCACAGCCGGCGCCACCCTGAGGTAGTCAGCGGCGGCGAGGATCTTCGCCCGGGCGGATGCGCCGAGCGCGGTGCCGGAGTCGGCCGCGGCCGCGACGATCCCATCCAGATCGCCGAACTCGGCGAGCAGCGACGCTGCGGTCTTCTCGCCCACCCCCGCCACGCCGGGCAGACCGTCGGATGCATCCCCGCGCATCGCCGCAAAGTCTGCGTACTGGGCCGGGGTGACGCCGGTCTTGGCCGTCAGCGCGGAGTCGGTAAGGATCTCCAACCGTGACATGCCGCGACCGGTATATATCACTCGCACGTCCCGGGAGTCGTCGACGAGCTGGAAGAGATCCCGGTCGCCGGTGACGACATCCACGGGAATCGAGGCATGCGAGGCGAGGGTGCCGATCACGTCGTCGGCCTCGTGGTGGGCGGCACCGATGATGGGGATTCCGAGTGCGGTGAGCACCTCGCGGATGATCGGTACCTGCGGGCTGAGCAGGTCGGGCACGATCTCGATCGCCGGGTCGGCATCCGCGGCGGGCTCCGCCGCCACCCGGTGGGTCTTGTAGGTGGGGATCAGGTCCACCCGCCACTGCGGCCGCCAGTCCTCGTCCCAGCAGGCCACGATCTCGGTCGGCTCGAACTCGGTGGTGAGCCGGGCGATCATGTCCAGAAGACCGCGCACGGCGTTTATGGGTTCGCCGTTCGGAGCCTGCACGGTGTCGGGTACGCCGTGAAAGGCGCGAAAGTACAGGGCGGCGGTGTCGAGCAGCATCCGGCGGTCGGTTCGAGTGGTCACGGCGGCATCCTGCCACACCGGCAGACTCGGAGTCGAGATGCTGCGGCGGAGGGCGCGACTTGCATACCTAGCAGCGCTAGGGTTTGCTACCTGGTAGTTCTAGGTATGGGAGGCGCTGTGCGCATCGAGAAAGATCTGGTCGCCGCCGCGGCCACCCCGCTGGTGCTGGGCATCCTGGTGGACGGCGATCTCTACGGATACGCCATCCTCAAGCGAGTCGGTGAACTCTCGGGCGGCAACCTGCAGTGGACCGACGGCATGCTGTACCCGCTGCTGCACCGGCTCGAACGCCTCGGCTACGTGACCTCGCTGTGGGGAACCTCCGAGGCCGGGCGTCGGCGCAAGCATTACGCCATCACCGACGCGGGCCGGGAGCAACTGGCCGAGCGACAGGAGCAGTGGACCGTGGTGGCGGATGCACTCCGTCAGGTCTGGCACGCCTCACCCAGATCGCCCATCGTGGCGGAGGGGTGGGCCTGATGGAGCTTGACGCCGACCTCGAGGCTTAGGTCGACCGGTGGCGCGGCTACGTGCAGCGCCGGCAGGCGATCGCCGCCGCCGACGTGGAGGAGCTCGAAGACCACCTGCGCGAGCAGATCGAAGACCTGCTGGCGAACGGGCTCGACCACGAGGAGGCCTTCCTCGTCGCCATCAAACGGTTGGGCAACCTCGACGCCGTCTCGCGGGAGTTCGCCCGTGAGCACTCAGACCGGTTGTGGAAACAGCTCGTTCTGGTGCCGGACGACGCCGAAGAGAACCGGTCGACCGCCTGGCGGGAACTGGCGGTGGTGCTCGGCTTCGCGCTGGGCACAGGCATCGCGGTGAAGACCGGCCTGCTCCTCAGCGACGGCGGCGTCGGCGTGGCCCGCAACCTCGGCCTGCTCGTCTTCCCGTTCCTCGCCGCCTACTTCGGCTGGAAGCGCCGGCTCACCCTGCCGGTCGCGGCCACCCTGCTCGGCTCCTTCGCCGTGCTCGCGGTGCTGCTCAACGCCTACCCGTTCGCCCCCGGCGGGTCCACCGAGATCCTCGTGGTGCTGCATGCCCCGGTGCTGATGTGGCTGCTGGTCGGGCTGGCCTACGTCGGGGGCCGGTGGCGCTCCGACGCCCGGCGGATGGACTTCGTGCGTTTCACCGGCGAACTCGCGATTTACTACACGCTCCTCGCCCTCGGCGGCGGTGTGCTCTTCGGGCTCACCTTCACGGTCCTGTCCGCCGTGGGCGTTGATCCCGAACCGGTGCTCATCGAATGGATCCTGCCAATCACGATGCCCGCCGCCCTCGTGGTGGCGGCCTGGCGACCTGCTGATCCTGATGGATCTGATCCTGATCCTGATCCTGATCCCGATCCTGGTCCTGAGCCTGCTGCTCTACTCGATTTCGGCCAGGGACTCGCTCGCCCGGCCCGGTCTGTTCGTCGTGCTGCAGCTGGTGCTCGTGATCGTGACGCTGGGCCTCAACCTGCTGTTGCTGGTGAACCTGGTTCGCACGGCGTGGCTCACGACCGGCTTCCTGCGTGCCAAACGACCATTCGCCGCGCTGGAGAACTGGCAGACCCGGTACCTGCCGGTCTACGGCGGCGGGGCGCTCGTGGTGGTCGTGATTTTCCCGCTCGCCTTCGCCTTCGCCTGACGCCGGTTCAGGCCGGGCGCGGCACCAGGGATTCGGCGGCGATGGTGCGGTCCACGACGCCCGCGGCCGCGGCGCGCAGGGTGACGTCGTGCTCGCGGGCATAGTTGCGGAGCGCGGCGAAGGCCTCGGTCATGGTGCAGGAACGCACCTGGGCGAGCACACCCTTGGCCTGCTCCACCAGGACCCTCGTGTCCAGGGCGAGGTGCAGCTGCGCCGCGACCGCTCCCGGCTCGCGAAAACTGCGTTCGTGCAGGATGCCGACGGTCGCGACATCCGCCAGCGCCTGTGCCAGTTGTGAGTCGCGGACGCTGAGCGCGCCAATGCGGGTGCTCAACAGGTTCATGGCGCCGATGACCTCACCGTGCAGCCGGAGCGGGGTCGCGTGCGCGGCGCGGAAGCCCTGGTCCAGTGCCGTGCGGCGAAAGCGCGGCCACCGGCCTGCCTCCGCCTCGATGTCGGACACGCTCACCACCCGGCCGGTGCTGAAGCAGTCGACGCAGGGGCCGCCGCCCGCCGCGACGATCATGACTTCCACGATTTCGGCTTCCTCACTCGTGGAGGCAACCAACTCGAGTTGGCCGGCGCCGTCGACAATGAGAATGCCACCGGCCTGGACGCCGAGAAGCTCGGTGCAGGTGTTCATGAGGGTGGACAACAGGTCCAGGACGTCATAGCTGTCGACCAGGGTGCCGGCGACCCGCACGAACGCGTCGTTGATCCGCTCTTCTCGAGTGCTGTCGTCTCGGGCGCTGTCTGCACGGATGTTGCCAGCCACGTATTCGCTGTCGTTCATGTACGCCTACTCCGGTAGCTCTGCGAAATTGAGGCGACGACTGACGACGTCGTGGGCAATCTCTTGAACGGTGTATCCGCTGGAAAAAGCGTAAGCCCGAATCCGGGATAACGCATCGGTTGCGGATACCTGCAGCTGGATCAGGACCATGCCGGTCGCCTGGTGAATCTCCCTCCGGGACTCGATGGGCGGCTGGCCGTCAGGAGATTCATCGGCGGCCAAAACGATGGCCCGGCGAAATGAGGGCCCGGCGATCGCACGACACAAGGAGGCGCCGATGTCGACGGCGTCGTCATCGAGAGGTCCGGGGGTCGTGCGGTAACAGGTCACGGTTCCGGTGCAGGCGGCGCCCAACATGAGGGGAAAAGCGAAAATGGCGCCGACGGTCAACTCGGCGGCGCTCCGCAGGAATGCCGGCCAGAGGTCCACCCAGGCGAGTTCCGGAACGCTGATCAGGGTGGCGGTCCGGTAGGCGTCCACAGATGGGCCTTCGCCCAGATCGAACTGCATCTCTTCGAGTCGGGTCGACGTCGCGTCGGTGGCCTGGATCAGTGTGGCGCGGCGGTCCTGATCGAAAACCGAGATCGCTGCCCCGGTGATGGGAAGGAGCTCCAGAAACGGGGAGGTCAATTGAGTGCCAGCTGTGCGTGACGTTTCTGCGCGTTCGCTCATCGGTGTCACCGTTTGCATCCGTTGTCACTGGGTCGTGATCACGCGTACGGGGTACGCGTGCATCTACAGGTCCACGTTAGTCCCGCGCAGCCCGCCCCGGGCGGTGCGGCGATGATCGGTCACGGCTGCGGTGCACTTGGGTAGTGTCTGAGAAGCCGAACCGACTCACGAAAGGCCCAGCATGTCCCACACTTCTCCTTCCGCGGAGGAACCCGACGCATTTTTTGACGGCCGCAGGGAATCCGCAAACGAGCGGCTGGATCGCAATTGGGCCGAGCTGCTTCAGGAACTCCGGGTCATCCAGACCGGAACGCAGATTCTCACCGGCTTCCTGCTGGCCGCGGTGTTCCAGTCCCGGTTCGACGAGCTCGACGAGTTCCAGCGAGATGTCTACCTGGTCCTGGTGGTCACGTCGATCCTCACGACCCTCGTCGGGCTCGCGCCGGTCAGCCTGCACCGGGTGCTGTTCCGGCAGCGGGCCAAGGACCGCATCGTTCGGTTCACCGACTACTTCGTGCAGGTCACCCTCGCCGGCGTTGCGCTGACGGTCGCCGGCATCGGGCTGCTGATCTTCGACCTGGTGCTCGGCAGGGCCTGGGGAGTCGTGTTCGCCGTCTTCATCCTGGCCGTGGTCACCATCATCTGGGTTGTCGTGCCGCGTAGGATTCGCCATGCCGGTTAGATGACCATGCTCGGGGCATTAGGTGACTATCCTCGGGGCATGAGACTGGTATTCACGGCGTGGCTGCTGTTCATAAGTGTGAGCCTGATTTACATGCTGATCATCGCTTTGTCGGGTAGGTGAGATCACCGTGAAACGATTGCGGCCGCACGCGCTGAGCATTTTCTTCGCCGGGATCTTTCTCCTGGCCCTCTGGGGCCAGTCCGTCGCCGGCTTGGCTGAGTACAACGCCGATCAAGCTGCGCATGGCTCGCCGGCGGTGTCGTACCTCGCCTTCGTCACATCGTCTGACTTCGTGGTCGACGTCGCCGAGAACTGGCAATCGGAGTTCTTGCAGTTCTTCCTGTTCATCCTCGCCACAGTGTGGTTGGTCCAGAAGGGATCCCCCGAGTCCAAGAAGCCGGGTGATGAGGGCGCCGGATCCGACCAAGAGCAGCTGGTCGGACGGTACGCGAAGGCCGAGTCGCCACGCTGGGCTCGACTGTCCGGATGGCGTCTGGCGCTGTATTCGAACTCGCTCCTGCTGGTCATGGGGGCGATCTTCGCCGCCTCCTGGCTCATCCAATCCCTCGCCGGCGTTGTGGTCTACAACCAGGAGCAGGCTGACCACGGCCAGGAGGCGGTGACCTGGCTCGGCTACGTTGCTTCGCCGGACTTTTGGAACCGCACCCTGCAGAATTGGCAATCCGAGTTCCTTGCCGTAGGCAGCATGGTGGCCTTCTCCATCTATCTGCGGCAGCGGGGCTCGTCCGAATCCAAGCCCGTCGGCACCCCGCATCTGGAAAGCGGAACCGAAGGGGAATAACGATTTCCTACCTATAAAGGGTTCTTCCCGAGAAGCGTCTCGGAGAAGCGGTTCTCAAGCTATTGTGACGAAACATCAGTTTCGGTACACACAGCGCGGAGGACACAATGGCCAAGAACCCTGTTCGCTGGTCGGCGCTCGGGATTGTCGCGGTGCTCACCCTGGCATCCTGCGCCACCGGCTCGTCGACGACCACGGACGACAACGTCAGTTACGACCCGGACGCTTCGCTCTCCGGGGACTTGTCCATAATGGGCTTCGGCGCTGGTGACGAGGTGGCCACGGCCCGCCTCGACCGCACGAAGGAAATCCTCGGGGCGGACGTCAAGGTGAGCCT
The DNA here is from genome assembly GCF_025463825.1 of Cryobacterium sp. Lineage (GTDB taxonomy): Bacteria > Actinomycetota > Actinomycetes > Actinomycetales > Microbacteriaceae > Cryobacterium. The sequence continues at coordinate 18,712 of NZ_JAODBG010000126.1, read as the reverse complement.
GATCGAAGGCGACCTGGACATTCAGCAATTCCTGTCTGCTGTGGCCGCGGGTGATCCGCCTGAACTGGTGTACGCGGACCGCGCCCAGATCGGTTCCTTCGCGGCGAGGGGCGCGATCATCTCACTGGACAAGTGCATCTCGGGCGAGAAAATCGACACCGAACAGTACCGGGTGCCGGCCATCGACCAGGTGACCTTCAATGACTCCATCTACGGCATCCCGGAGTTCAACCAGATCCAAGTCACCATGGCCAACACGAGCCTCCTGGATGCTGCAGGCCTGACCATCGACGATGTCAACGGATCCGACTGGTCTGCCATGGGCGTTGCGAACCAGAAGCTGGCTGTGAACAGCGGCGGCGTTGCGGTGATCGGGGTCGATCCCAAGCTGCCGGAGTTCTTGCCGCTATGGGCCGCCGGCAACGGTGGAGCGCTGCTTTCTTCTGACGGAAAGACCGCCCAGCTTGCCGACCCTGAGGTGGTCAAGGCCCTCGAATTCGGGGTGGGCCTCTACGAGGCGCAAGGTGGTTTCGCCGCCGTGAAGGCATTCCGCGACTCTGCCGACTTCTTTGGGGCCGGCAACCAGTTCGCCACGAACACTCTCGGCGCTATGCCGATGGAGCAGTGGTACATCAACGTGCTGAACGACGTGTCTCCGGACGCCACCATTTCGTTCGACACCGTGCGAGACACCCAGGGCAAACCGATGGCGTTCGCCGGCGGCTCGGCCTGGGCCATTCCAGCCGGCAGCGACAATCCCGCCGCCGCCTGCCGGTTTGCCGCAACCATGACCGAAGTGGATGCCTGGCTCGCCGCAGCGGAGGCTCGCATCGCCATCCGCGCCGAGGAAGGTAAACCCTTCACCGGGATCCTCACCGGCAACGAGGTTGCGGACGACAAGGTGCGTTCGCTCGTGGAGTCGACGGGAAGCGCCCAATGGGACAGCGCCATCGAGGCGATGTACGAGGCCAACGACAACACCTTCTCACTGCCGCCCAACCCCGCTGACGCGGAGTTCACGACCATCTGGCAGGACGCCGTCAACCGGGTTCTCAACGGGCAGGACACCGCGCAGAGCGCTCTCGAGGACGCCAACGTCAAAGCCCAGGAGGCGCTGGACAAGGCGTGGGCCGACATCGAGGGCAAGGGCTGATCATGTCCGCGCCAACCAACCGAATGCCGGTCAACCCGGCAGCGGTCCTGGCGGGCACGCTGGCGGATAAGACGGAAAAAGGCGGCTTCACCCCACCGCCGGCTTCCCCCGCCCGGCGGCGGGCGCGGCGCAGGAACTTCTACTCGGCCCTGCTCTTCCTGAGCCCCTGGATCCTGGGCTTCCTGATCTTCACGCTCTGGCCCATCCTCTACAGCGCCTACCTGTCGCTGACCGATTACGACGTGATCAACGCCCCCACCTTCACCGGCTTCGATAACTACGTCGAACTGGTGCAGGATCCCAAGATCGCCCTCGCGCTGGGGAACACCATTTTCTACACGGTGATCCAGGTGCCTCTCCACATCGGGGTGGCGCTCGCCCTGGCGCTGCTGCTGAGCCGGATCGGGCAGTCTTCCGGATTCTTCCGCACGGTGTTCTTCCTGCCCAACATGACGCCGCCGGTCGCGGTGGGCGTTCTGTTCCTGCTGGTCTTCAACGGACAGAACGGATTCGTCAACCTGGTGCTGGGCTGGTTCGGGGTGAACGGCCCGGCCTGGACCACTGACCCCAACTGGGTGAAACCGGGCCTGATCCTAATGAGCCTGTGGCAGGTAGGAGCGTCCGTCGTCATCCTGCTGGCCGCGCTGCAGAGCGTCCCCAAGGAGCTTTACGAGTCGGCGCGCCTGGACGGTGCCGGCTTTTGGCGGCAGACCCGCTCGGTCACAGTGCCGTTGATCAGTCCGGCCCTGTTCTTTCTGGTGATCATCAACACCATCGCCGGGTTCAACAACTTCACCGAGGCCTATACGGCGTTCTTCGGCTCCGGCAATTCCACCTACAGCAACGATGCCGCGCTGTTCTACGTCATCTACCTGTTCCAGCAGGGCTTCGAATTCCTGCACATGGGGTACGCCTCGGCCATGGCCTGGCTGCTGTTCCTGATCGTGCTCCTGGTCACCGCGGTCCAGATGATCGTGTCCAGACGACTGGTCTTCTACGAGGGAGGCTCCCAATGACCCGCACGCCGGCGCCGCCCGGACCCCCGTCGATCACCCCGAGCGCGCCGGCCGGCGCGATCGGCCCGGTCGCGCAGACCGCTCCTGGTCGCCCGCGCGCATCGCGCGGCACGTCCGTGGCGACGCCGCGGCGTAAGCGGATGCGACCGTCGATGGTGATCGTCGGCATCCTGCTGTCACTGGCCACCCTGGTGTTCATCTACCCGTTCATCTGGTTGATCAGCGCCTCGTTCAAGCCGCGCAGCGAGGTCTTCGACAACCAGTTGATCCCGAACACCTTCACCCTCGACAACTACCTGCAAGTCTGGCAGGAAGCGCCGCTGGGTCTGTGGCTGCTCAACACGGTGATCGTCACGGTGCTCGCAACGCTCGCCGTCACCGTCTCCAGCGCCATGGTCGCCTGGGGATTCGCCTACTTCCGGTTCCGGGGCCGGGAACTGTTGTTCGGCGTGGTGCTGGCCACCATGATGCTTCCGGGCGCCGTGACGATGATCCCGGTGTTCCTGATCTGGAACGGCCTGGGAACCACCGGTACTCTCACCCCGCTCTGGGCGGGCAACCTGTTCGGCAGCGCGTTCTACATCTTCCTGCTGCGGCAGTTCTTCCTCGGCATCCCGCGCGATCTCTTCGAGGCGGCCCGCATCGACGGGGCCGGCAATTGGGCCATCTTCCAGCGCATCGCCGTGCCGCTGTGCAAACCCGCCATTGTCGTGACGATCCTGTTCGAGGCGCAAGCCGCCTGGACCGACCTGATGCGGCCGCTGATCTACCTGCGTGATTCGTCGACCTTCACGATTCCCCGCGGCCTCAAGGCCCTCGTCGATCAGTTCGGTTTCGGCGGCGACTGGCACTGGGAGATCATCGTCACGGCCAGCGTCATCACCACGATCCCCATGATCATCCTGTTCTTCCTCGGTCAGCGACAGTTCGTCGAGGGAGTCGCGACGACCGGGATGAAGGGTTGACTACTTCCTGGAGAAGTCGTTCGGCTCCAGCCCGGCGATGCGCTTGGCGTGCCCCCGGAGGGCGTCCTCGGTGAGCGACAGGTGGGCATCGGCGAAGCGCTGACGCAGCGCCTCCAGAACCTGGGCCTCGTCGTGGCCGGCCAGGTCGGCTTCCTGCTGCACGAGGATTCCGGCCACCTTGGCGTCGTCCGGTTGAGAGTGCTGGTCCTGGATCGGTTCGTCCTGGGTGTCACCATTGCGAGTCATGTCGTCCTCCGATCACCGGAACTGCTGAGAGGCCGTTCTGCCTCACCCTGTCATTCTGCCTCACGACGTCAAGGCGCCCCACCCCGTCAATGTGGCGAGACGCCCGGGGTCGCGCCGTGGTCGAGGTTGGGCATCCGGGGAGGTTTCTCTGAGGGTTTACTCAGGCTGAGTCGGAAACACTGGGAATCCAGTCAACCCGAAGGACCCCCGTGAGCAATCTCCAGCGCATTCTGAACATGGCAGCAAAAGCCCTCGACAAGTCGGGACAGTCCTCCGCCCCCTCTCCCGCGAACTCTGGCGCCTCGGGATCCCGCAAGACGGACTGGCGTGATCTGGTGCGCACCGCCGCCGACAGGGTGACCGGGGATTCCCGGCCGGCGACGTTCGCGCCCGCGGCGCCCCGGGCCGCCCCGCAGCCCGCGCAGTCCGGCAATCCGGAAGACGCCGCCGCCATCGTCCGCTACGACTACCTGCTCAAGACCGCCCAGCCAGAACAGCTCGAGCAGGTGCACCGTGACGCCTTCGCCCGGTTGACCCCCGCCCAGCGTGAGCAGGTCAGTGCGCAGCTCAAGGCGGAACTGCCGGCCACCGAGCACCCCGCCTCTGCCGAACCCGGCGACCTGGCGCGCGCTGCGGCGCGCGGCGAGGCCCACAAGCCCGGTTTCCTGCGCGGGCTGTTCGCCAAGACCGGCGGCCGTGGCGGTGCCGCCCTCGCCGGTGCCGGGGTGGGTGCTGTCGCGGGCGCCGGGCTGGGAGCGGCGGAGGGACTCCTCGCCGCCGTGGCCGGCGGGGCCGTGCTCAGCAGCGTGGCCGCACCGATCCTGGAACAAGCGGCGGGCCTCGGCGTGGACTTCGAGAACCTCGCCGGCGGACTCGGCGATCTCTCCGCCGGCGCAGAGGACTACGCCGGCGGAATCGGCGAGCAGCTCTCCGAAGCCGGCTCCAATTTCGAGGTGCCGTCGTCGCTGTCCGACCTCGGTTCGAATCTCGAGATCCCGGGGCTCGGCGACCTGGGACGCTTCTTCGGCCGCGGGTGAGCGGATGCGCGTCGCGGTGATCTGACAGGTGGAACCCGGCGTCGCCGAAAGCGGTCGAAACCGACGACACCCTCGAAGCGGCCCGGTTGGACGGCGCCAGCGAGGTGCGGATCTTCGGCGCGATCGCCCTGCCGATGAGGTCCCAGGGGCTCGTGACGGTGTTCCTGCTCCAGTTCGTGGGCATCTGGAAGAAATTCCTGCTGCCGTTCATCATGCTCTCCGACCAGAGCAAGTATCCCGTCACCCTGGGCCTGTACACGTGCCTCTCCAAGGGTGCGGGCGACAGCGACCTCTACCCCCTCGTCATCATGGGCTTCGCCGTCTCGATCATCCCGCTGATCATCCTGTTGCTGGTGCTGCAACGATTCTGGCGAGCCGACCTGCTCGCCGGCGGCCTCAAGGGCTGAGCCTCGCTAGATTCGGTAGCGCTCCGTTCGGTAGCGTGGGGAGCAGTTACCGAGGGAGAGTTTCATGAAAGCGATCGTCGTCGAAGCATCGGGTGGCCCAGAGGTGCTGGAATACCGGGACCACCCGGAGCCCACGCCCGGCCCCGGGCAGGTTCTCGTGCGCACCGCCGCAGCGGGGGTCAACTTCATCGAGACGTACCAGCGCGACGGCACCTATCCGATGTCGTTCCCCTATGTTCCCGGCGCTGAGGGCTCCGGAACGATTGAGCAGCTGGGTGAGGGCGTGACCGAGCTGCGCGTCGGGCAACGGGTCACGACCGCCGAGGGAACCGGAACCTATGCCGAGCTCTTCCTGGTGGATGCCGAGAAGGCCGTGCCCGTTCCCGACGGCCTCGACGATCTGACCGCTGCCGCGCTGCCGTTGCAGGGCTACACGGCGCACTACCTCGCCACCTCCACCTTCCGGGCCGACGCTTCGCACACCGTGCTGCTGCACGCCGGCGCCGGCGGCGTCGGCCTGCTCCTCACCCAACTGCTCAAGCGCATCGGCGCCACCGTCATCACGACGGTGTCCACCGACGACAAGGAGGCGCTGAGCCGCGCCGCCGGCGCCGACCACGTGCTGCGCTACGACGGGCTCGCCGACGAGGTCCGCGCCCTCACCGGCGGGCGAGGGGTCGATGTGGTCTACGACGGCGTGGGCCGCACGACGTTCGACGCATCGCTGGCAAGCCTGGCACCGCGAGGGATGCTGGTGCTTTTCGGCGGCGCCTCCGGCCCGGTGCCGCCGGTGGACCCGATGCGCTTGAACCGGGGCGGGTCGCTGTTCCTCACCCGGCCGACGATGAAGGACTACCTGCAGACCGCCGAGGAACGCCGGTGGCGGGCCCGGGAGCTGTTCGAGGCCATCGCCGAGGGGGCTCTGGATGTGCGCGTCGGGGCGACCTATCCGCTCGCCGATGCCGGGCGGTCCCACGTCGACCTGCAGGCCAGGGCCACCACCGGAAAATCGATCCTCCTGCCGTGATGGCGGGAAAACCCACCGAGGGAGACCTGGGTCAGCTAATCTGAGGCCAGAGGGGGTCGGATGCCGAAGCGCAAGGATCCCGGTAGCGATCATGCATCCGCCTTCGACCGGTCCCGCCCCTGGCAGCTTCGGATGATGTGGCTGCTCCTGGCCGCCTACATCGTCGGCCTTTTCTGGACCGGGGACGGGTACAACCCGGCGGTGGACGGCTGGTTGGGTTCCCTCACCCAGTTCGTTCCGGCGGTCGTGTGCTGGGCGGCGCTGCACCGCTCGGGGTCGCGGCGCCTGCAGGTGGGGCTGGCAGCGGCCGCCGTCACGTCCTATGCGCTGGCGAACGGCTACTACATCGCGACGCTGGCCGGCGCCCAGGCGCTGCCGTTCCCGTCGCCCGCCGATGTCGGCTACCTGCTCTACTACCCGCTGATGCTGGCGGCGCTGATCACGCTGATTCACCGGCAACTGCGGCACCTGTCGTGGCCGGTCATCCTCGACAGCGCCGTCGGAGCGCTTGGCGCGGCTGCGGTGCTTGCGGTGCTGCTGAGCCCGATCGTGGATCCGGCGCTCGAGGAGCCTCTGTCGATCGGAACCGCGTTCGCCCTCGCCTATCCCTTGTTCAACCTGGTGCTCGTCGCCGCCGTCGTCGGGATCGCCGCGACGGGCGGACTGGACGCCGGCCGCCGCTGGGCCTTCCTGGTCGTCGGGCTGATGGTGCTCACCGCAGCGGACATCGTCTATGCCTTGCGGTTGGCCAACGACGCCTACGTGGTCGGGACACCCCTGGACGCGGGGTGGGCCATCGGGCTCACCCTGGTCGCCGTCTGGGTCGACGGGTCGGCGCGGAGCGAGAGCCCGGTGCGCCGCGGCCATACGCGCCACTGGGCACTGGCCGTTCCTGGGCTTGCGACGACTGCCGGGCTCGTGGTGTTGATCCTGAGCAGCCAGACGACGGTGTCGTGGCTGGCGGTGTCGTTGGCGAGCGTGACCCTGGTGATGGCGGCGGTGCGCACCCAACTGGCGTTCCGGCAACTCGTGAAAATGGCCGACCTGCGTAGCCAGGCCCGCACCGATGACCTGACCGGTCTGCCGAACCGCCGGGCCCTGTACACCGACGTGCCCCTGCTGCTGGCGATGGTTCCGAGCCGGCCCACCGCGTTGTTGGTGCTGGACCTCGACAGGTTCAAGGAAGTCAACGACAGTCTGGGCCACGACGTCGGCGACCGGCTGCTCGTGCAGGTCGGTCAGCGCCTGACCCGGCAGCTGGCGCCCGACGACCTGCTGGCCCGGCTGGGTGGGGACGAGTTTGCGCTGCTCCTGAGCAACACGGGACCGGAACAGGCCATGGCTGTGGCCGGCCGCCTGCGGTCGGCGCTGGCCGAGCCGTTCACCCTCGAAGGCATCGCGTTGCAGGCCAACGTCAGCATCGGGATCGCTCTTTTCCCAGACCACGCCCAGGACCTGACCGGACTGCTCCGGAAGGCGGACATGGCGATGTACGCCGCCAAAGCGGCCCGCACCGGGCATCAGATCTACGTCGGCTCCCACGACAGCCACGGCGACGACCGGCTCCGCACCCTGCAGGAACTGCGAACCGCGCTGCATGAGGACGAATTGGTCCTGCACTTCCAACCCAAAATCGACCTCGCCAGCAATGAGGTGCGGGGGGTCGAAGCCCTCGTGCGCTGGAATCACCCCCACCGCGGCCTGCTCTACCCCGACGCGTTCCTCACCCTGGTCGAAGAGGCCGGCTTGATGCACGACCTCACCCAGATCGTGCTCGGCAAGGCCCTCGACCAGAGCGCGATCTGGCACGATCGCGGTCAGCCGCTGACGGTGGCGGTGAACCTCTCGGCCAGCTCCCTCATCGACGCCGCCTTGCCCGGGCGAATCGAAGCCATGATCGCCGCCCGCGGCCTGACCGCCTCGGCGCTGATGCTGGAAATCACCGAAGACTTCCTGATGGCCGACCGCGAACGCGCCCACGCCATCCTGACGCTGCTGCGCGAGAGCGGCATCCACATCGCCATCGACGATTTCGGGACCGGCTACAGCTCCCTGTCGTACCTGCGGGACCTGCCCATCGATGAGCTCAAGCTCGACCGATCGTTTGTGCTGCCCATGGCGGTGAACCCGCGCGCAGCCACGCTCGTGGCGTCCACCATCGCCCTTGCCCATGGCCTCGGCTTGCGCATAGTTGCCGAAGGGGTGGAGGCCGAGGACGCCTACGCCGACCTGGCCCGCTTCGGCTGCGACGAAGCGCAGGGGTATTTCCTGTCCCGCCCGCTGCCGGCCGCGGAGCTGGACCACTGGATTGCCGGGCGGTCTGTGCCCGAGGCTCCGGTGGCCGTCGCGGCGGTTCCCGGCTTCCCGGCTCCACGCTCACCGAGTTCGACGTGGCCGGCGATCCCCGACACGCGGAGGCGCTGATCATCGAGCACACTCCGACCACGATCATCCGCGACACCGGCGGTCGCGAGGTCTCCCGGGCCACCGGCGTGCCGTCGCTGCCCCCGTTCCTCGTCGCCACCGCTCGTGCGCGTGAATGACGCCAACCCCCGGAGGAGCCAGCATTGACCAAGAGCCGAGCGACCGCCAGCGCCGATTCCTCCAACCTGACCCTCAGCCTGCCCGAGGAGCTTCAGCTGGCCCTGCCTCCCCTCACCGGGCACCTCCGCTTCGGGTCGATGGACATCGCGGTCGCCGCGATCATCGACCTCGCGCTGCGGGGACGGATCGTTGCGACAAAGTCGCGTTTCGGGCAGCCGTCCGACGCGAAACTCACCCTGGTGGACGCGTCGCCCACCGGCAACGGGCCGCTGGACGCGGTGGTACAGGCGTTCGTCGCCCGCGGCAAGCCGTGGAAGGCCTACCCGGCGCGGCTCGACCGGGCACCGTCGCTCGACGATCCGATGGCCACGGTGCTGCTGGACATCCGTCACCACTCTGCCGAGGGCTGGACGCGCAAGCCGGGCCAGAAAAAACCGCCGATGCTCGCCGACTATCCCGAGAACGTCGGTATCACCGCCCGCGGCACCTTGAGCGCGCTGTACATCGCGTCGGGCTCCGCGGTCTGACGCGCCGCAGGCGGACGTTGTTCAGGTGCCGCTGTTCAGCCGGACGTCGCAGGCGATTCGATGGTCACCGCGCCTCCACGTAGGCCGAAGTGCGCACGGCCCGGATCGAGCCGACCGTGACGAGCGGTCCCTCCGAGGCGGCCAGGCGCGCAGCGGCGGCGGCGGGAAGGGCGACGGGGGAGTCGGTGGCCAGGGGCAGCACGAGTAATTGCACGATGGACGTTGCGGTGTATCCGACATCGACCAGGTTCACCCACCAGGGCGAACCGTCCCAGAAACGGTCCGAGACGATGCGCCCGTCCACCAACAGCGTGCCGACGTCGCCCGCCCATCCGATCTCGAGGAAGGAGTCGCCCGTCGCCGCGAAAGGGGGCAGCGACAGGCTGAAGACGGCGGCGTTGTCGGCAACGAAGCCGGCCGACGGGGCCGAGGGCCGGCCATCGACCTCGCCGTACAGGGTCGGCACCTCGGCCGCCGCGTCGCGGACCGACGTGGCCGCTACGGGTCCGGCGTCCGTGGGCGGCGAAGCTGCAGTGAGGGCGAGCGTCGTGAAATCGCGGGTCGCCGGATCGTAGACGCGGACGTCCGGAACCGAGCGGAGGCTTCGGACCTCCAGCACGCCCGCGGTCGTCCACCGGATTTCGTCGTCGCTGATCAGCACCCGTTCCGCATGGCCGGCCGCGGTCGCCTGCACCCAGACCGACCCCGCAACGCTCGCGGGGAGCACAAGAATGTCGAGGTGTGCTGAGCCGAGACTGATGCGGGTCGGTGTCGATCCGGGCTCGATGGCGGCGATCAGCCTGCCAGCCACTGTGCTGACGGATGCGGCGTCGATGCGGCAGCGCTCGTCGACCGCGAGTTCGGTGGGGATGCCGTCCTCGGCGACGAGGACCAGGGTGGGTACCGCGCCATCGAGCAGGGTCAGCACCGACGCCGTCGCCCAGGCCGGCCGTATCCCTCCTACGTCGAGTCCCACCGGCCAGTGTGCGAGTGTTCCAGGCTCGATATCGACCGGCCGGGAGGGCAGGGTGACCACCCCGTCGTCGAGGGCCAGCCGGAACTGCGCGTCTCGGTACGTGCCGAGCGGGATGTGCGGCTGGTGCCACGCGATGCACAGGAATCCGTGCTGGCCGTCACCCCGGAAGGCCCACCGGAGGGTGTCGGTGTCCTCCACGCCGGCGGGCCTGACGTCGGGGAAGTGGGGCGGCAGGTCGGCGAGGACGTCGCCGAAGGCCTGCAGGAGGAAGTGCTGACGGCGGAAGGCGGAATGGCTCGGGGCGAGGTTGCCGGCTTCGCCGATGGACGAGTGGAAGTCATAGCTGAGTTCGACCATGTCGTTCGGGTAGCCGCTCGCGTGGGATTCCTGGAGGTTTGGGCCCGGGTTGGTGCCTCCGGCGTACATGTACAGCCCCTGCCACGCCGACCCGTTGCCGATCTTGCAGTGGCTGACCGCCGCGACGTCCAGGGCGGACGGCCACGGGCGCCGATGGTACGCCGTGGCCATTCCCCCGCCGATCTCGCAGGTCGCTGCCGGGAACCAAGAGGACGACAGGCCGCCGGCACCGTCGACGACCTTGCCCCGCACATCCGCGCCGATCCCCGGGTCATCCCACGGCCTGTCCTGGTCGACCCAGAACCCATCGCCGTAGCCGCCGTAGAGTGGCAGGACCTCGAGGTCGGGAAGCTGGGCGCCGCCCCACGCCGTCGCGGTCCACAACGGTGCACTGATGCCGCTGTCGCGCACGATCTCCTTAATGTCGAGGCCGACGGCGCGAATCTCGTCGATGAAGGCACCGACGTCGAGGTTGCCGTCGAAGCGCGGCTTGCCGCGCTCGGCCACATGGTGTAGCCAGGGCACGTAGAACGAGACGACGGTGATCCCGCCCGCTTGCATCTGCCGGATCCGTTCAGCCCAGCGCCGGCGCGGAACCCGGCTGTAGTGGATCTCGCCGGAGACCGGGATCCAGGACGCCCCCGCGCGGGTCAGGTGGCGGCTGTCCAGGTGGAGGCCGACTCGGTTGTCGGTCTCGTTGGCCATCGCGGGAGTACGGGCTTCAACGGTCCAGGTTGTTGAGGACAGCGACAGTGGCATGGTTTGAATGCTCATGGCGTTCCCTCGGGGACGATGGTGATCTCGACGGAGGCCCGAGTCGAGTGATCCTGTGCGAACGAGGTGACACGCACGGAACGGCCGGCGTCGCCGACGGGCAGGAGTCGCCAGGCGCTGTCGTCCACCAGCACGCCGTCGATCATGACGAGGCCGCTCGGGACGTGCGGCGTCGCCCGAATCCCCACCGAGGTGTCGCGCGGCAGCGAGAGGGTGTACGCGCGCCGGTCCGGGGCGAACGCCGGCTCCAGCACTCCGGCCGAGACCTCGAGCCCGCTCAGGCGGGGGTCGTCGTCGAAATCGCGGCGGGAGCGAACGTGGATCCCGTAGACCGACGGAACCGGCGAGATTCCCACTCCCTGGAACCGGAGGGTGAGCACGGAATCCCGACCGCCCGCGCCCAGCGGCACCTCGTACCACTGGGTGAACCACCCGCTGTCGACCGTTTCCGCTGGGGTCAGCGGGCCGCGAGCGATGACGGTCCCGTCGACGACGACCGCGCATGCCTGGCCGGCGTCCCGCGAGTGGTAGAGCACCCCGATCGACACGACGTCGGGGCGGAAGCGGAGGGCGAATTCGTAGCTGAACCATCCGCTCGGCTTCGCCCGTCGAAAGGTGCGGCCATCGAAGGTGCCGACAGTGGAGTCCGACGTCCTGTAATTCTTGTCGGCCTCGCTGTTGTTGTTGTCGAAAGAGGTGAGCGCGTCGAGGGTGACCTCGCGGGAACGTTGTTGTTCCTTCGTCGCCCGGATCCGTGCCTGGGCGTCTGCCGAGTCGGGCTCGATGAGGGTCGTGTAGATCGCATAGCGGGCGTCGTACAGGCTGAAGTAGGGCTCGAAGCTCCACGACTGCTCGCCGCGGAGGTCGAACCGCAGTTCCGCCGTGCCGGCTGGTGCGGACCGGTCCGGCCGGCGCACCAGGTTCTGCGCAAGCGCTCCCTTCCATTCCGCTACATCGTTCACGAGCAGGTCCGAGCTCAGGGATTTGTCGGCAACGCCCATCCGGACGAGCACTCCGGCCTCGTAGTCGGCGTCGATGCCGTCCCGGGAGAGCGCACGGGCGAGCAGGACCGGTCCGAACTTGATGGCGACGAAGTTCGGGTTCTCGGTTGAGTCGTCCAGCGTCAGGTCCGCAGGAACGCGGTAGCGCAGCTCGTCACCGGCGGCGACCGGAACCGAGACGAACCCGTCGACCGGGACCAGGTCCAGCGGGCGGTCGTTGAGCGTCACCTGGGGTAGGCCGTCGATCCACGCCGGCACCCGGATGCGCAGGGTTCGTTCGCTGTCGAACTCCTGGCCGTCCAGCGCTGCGACGCTGAAGCTCACTTCGTCAGTGGCGGGGACGTCGGCAAGCTGGCTCAGCTGCAGGTTCAGGTGGGGCAGTCGTACGGTGGAGCTGCGGAACATCGTGACGTAGACGGAGGTGGCGTCGGTGAAGTACACGGAGTCGCCGAGTTTCGTGAAGCTCTCGATACCCGTTCCGTGATCGCACCAGAACTCGTCGAGTTCGCGCCCGAAGACCTTCGCGTAGCCCGGCGCCATCGGCTGGAAATAGGTGACCATGCCGGTGTGTGGGTTCTGCGACGCCAGGATCGAATTGATGAACGTCGACTCGTAGTAGTCGGCGTACTCGCTTCGGCGCGTCAGTTCGAACAGCAGCCGGGTCAGCTTGAGCATGTTGTACTCGTTGCACCCCTCTGCGGTGGAATTCTCGCCGTAGCCCGTCGTCTGGCCGCTGGTGGCATGGCGGCACAAGCTGCCCGCCTCATGGAAGTGCTCCGACTGGCTGTTCGCGCCGTTCGCGTAGGTGTGGTCGTCGACGACGACCCGCCAGAACCGCTCGGCGGCCGCGCGGTACCGCGGCAATTCGGCCTTCTCGGCATCCGTCAGCGTGGCGTAGAGGCCCTCGTCGCCCGTGAGCACCAGGTACCGCTTGAGCGCCCCGATGAGCTTGGGGATAGTCGTGTTGGCGTGCAGGCCGTTCAGGACATCCCTCTCGTCCGCCAGCGCCCAGAAGAGCTCGAGCTCGTCGAAATGCTCGGCCGCGCGCTTGTGCTCGGGATTCCGGGTGAGCGCGTACAGCTCGTAGAGCGCGTCGTTCATGCCGCCGTATTCGGTGGCGAGGATCACGCCGGGATCCGGCTGGCGGGCGGCCCATCGCCCGATCCAGGAACCGAAATCCGCCGCGACCCGCAGCGCGCGCTCGCCGAGTGGGCCGGGCAGGTACTGGTGCACGTGCAGGAGGCCCGCCAGCACCTTGTGCAGGTTGTAGAACGGCACCAGCAACCCGTCCGATCCGCTGGGCAGGGAGCCGACGGGGAACGGTGCGACAAAGCCGCGATCGTCGGGGTGGTCGGCCGCATACGCGCGCTGGCAGGCTTCGAGGCCCTCGACGGCAATAGTGATGGCGGCCAGTCGGTCATCGGGCAGGTCTCCGTCCGCCAGGGCGCCGTCTGCCGAGGCGGCATGCGCCTGGGCGAGTGCGGACAGGTAATGACCGAAGAAATGCCCCTGGAAGCGCAGGCCCGTGCTGCGTTCCCAGCCGCCGTATCCCGACGGCGTGAGCGGCTCGAGCCCGGCCTCCCTATAGAAGGAGTGCAGGAACGTGGCCGGGTCGAGCCGCTCGAGATATCCCCGGGTCTTGGTGGCCGCATTCACCAGGTACGGATCGAGAAGCGTGACCTGGGAGAGCGGAACTGACATCAACGGAGACGTAGGGTGCACGAGCACACCCTATCGGTCGCACTAGCACCAGGGCGGCACGACCGCCGCTCTGATAGCGTCACAGCACATGGTGCCCGAAGAGTGGATCGAACACCGCCGCGACGACCGCGAGCCGGTGGGCTGGATCGTGCCCGACGGTGACGGATTCCGGCCGGTCGACCGCCTCGGCCGCTGGCTGACCAGCGGACCGGTGGACTGGCTGCCGGCCGAGGAGATGCTGGAGGCGCTGGGGATCGGCTTCCTGGCCGACCGCTACCAGCTGCGACTTCCCGATGGCACGCAGCGGCCTGTCCGGATCATCGAGGCGAGCGCCGACGGTGTGACCGTCGTCGCCGATGAGTATGGCGCCGCCTCCGCGGTGGGCGCCCACAGCGACCGCTACCGCCTGCCGTTCCCGGCGCCGGATACCCTCCAGTCGGCGTCGACGGTCCACCCCGGGCACTGACCCGCCGCCGCCGCACCTGCACCGGCATACGACAAGGCACCGACCCCTACGGGGCCGGTGCCTTGTCTTCTGGTTTTCTTATGCCTTGCGACGGCCCACGAGGAGGCCGTAGATGAGGAGAACGATGATGGATCCGCCGATGGCCAGGAGCCACGTCTGGATGGAGAAGAAGTCCTCGAGTGGCGCGTTGAACAGGAGGCTGCCGAGGAAGCCACCCAGCAGTGCGCCGACGACGCCGAGCAGGAGGGTGACGAACCATCCGCCACCCTGGTTGCCCGGGAGAATCAGCTTGGCGATGGCGCCGGCCAGGAGGCCGAGAAGAAGGAATCCGAAGAAGCCCATGGGTGTGTGCCTGCTTTCTGTTCTGTGTTTCGGTTCTGTGTGCTGGTAGGTGGTGCTGGAAACTACGCGGCGAGAGTGTCGCGCAGGTAGGCGGGCCGGGGTGCCCGAAGAGGGATCGGGGCGTCACGCGACGAGTTTCATCACGCGCCCCCCTTGGTTAGTGTTTCTATTAGTTCGTCTGTCTAGTAATCAACTTACATGAACCAAATCGAAGCGCAAAACCGCGTCTCTGCATCCGCCGTGAAGCAGCTGGAACGGCTGCGCGACATTTTGTTAGAAGAACTAGTCTTTGGAGATGGCATATTCGGTACAGAACGCGGGAACGCATTACTGGTACTCCGACGACGCCCAGCGCGAGCGGAGCGTCGCGGTGCTCGAGGCGATGCGCACCTACCGCGCGGCGGAATCCGCAATGCGCAGCAGAACCCAACGATCCATGGGCCTGGGGGAGAACGACATCCTCGCGCTCCGCTATCTGCTGACGGCGAAACAGGACGGCCGCTCCATCGGCCCCAAGGAACTCACCGCCTACCTCGGGATCTCAAGCGCGTCGACAACGGTACTGATCGACCGCCTCCAAAACGCCGGGCAGGTGCGACGGGAACACAGCCCGTTCGATCGCCGCGCCCTGATCCTGGTTCCGACCGCCAGCACCGCCGAGGAGATCCAGGCGGCGCTGGGCGACGTGCCCGCCCGGATGGTCGACGTAGCGGACCGCCTGGACCCAGCGCAGGCCAAAGTCGTCGTCGACTTCCTCAACAGCATGCGGGCGGCCGTCGACGAGATCGACGCCCACGTCGCCACCGACGACCCACCCGCTCGATTGTCGTGACGGCACCTCATGCCGCCGAGGTCATCGCCACGCTCCTGGACTACCGGCTCGCCGAGGAGGCCATGCGTCGCCGCACCCGCGACTCGATGCGCATGGGCACGATGGACCTGCAAGCGATCCGGTTCCTGCTCAAGGCGCAGGGCGAACAGCGGATCGTCTCCGGCCGCAACCTCGCCGACCACCTGGGCATGACGTCGGCGTCAGTCACGGCTCTCCTCGACCGGTTGACCAAGAGTGGGCATGTGCAGCGCACTCCGCACCCGACCAACCGGCGCAGCAACATGGTCACCGCCACCACGGGATCCGAGGACGAAGTGCGGCAGACCCTCGGCGCCATGCACGGCCGGATGATCGAAACGGCCAAGGCGCTCAGCGCGGAAGACGCGGCACTGATCGCGCAATTCCTGGAATCGATGACGGCCGCCGTCGACAGCATCGACGCCGAAGACCCGCTGTACTGAGCACCATCGGCTACTGAGCACCACCCGCTGCGGGGGCTATTCCTCGTCCCGAAGGTCGATGTCCTCGCCGGCCAGCTCGTTGTCGGGCAGGTCGGGTTCGGCTTCGAGCGGTTCCGAACCGGTCGGTCCGGCGTAGTGGCCGTTGTCGACGACGGTCTCACCGGCCACCGCGTCATTCGTCACCGTCTGCTTGCTGGCAGCGGCATCCGTCAGGGGATCCGGCGCATTGTCGGGCGTGGTCGCATTGGCATCGGTCATGGTCTTGTCCTTCCACGAAGCTCGCTACTTTGACACCTTCCAGCCTGCCACAGTAGCTGCGTCGCTGGCGGTCTTAGGCGGCATCCTTGCCCAACCGGCCTGCCGGGCGTTACGTTCGTTAGCGGCATTCGACGACGAGGCCGGGAATGGAATCGCAACGTGAACAGCAGTAAAGAGCCCGCGGGGCGAATCGATTTTGCCATCATCGGCAGCGGGTGGCGCAGCGAATTCTTCCTCCGCATCGCGCGTGAACTCCCGGACCGGTTCCGGGTCGTCGGACTTGTGACCCGCGGTGACGACACGGGCCGGGCGGTGCAGAAGATGTGGGGCGTCCCGACGTTCGCCACCATCGACCAGCTCGTCCAGCACACGGCACCGGAATTCGCCGTTGTATCGGTTCCCCGGGAGGTGGCGCCGGAGACGATCACCCGCCTCGCCGGCCTCGGGATGCCGGTGCTCACGGAGACGCCGCCGGGGCTGGACCTGGATGCGATTCTGCCGCTGCACCGACTCGTGGCCGATGGCGCGATCATCCAGGTGGCCGAGCAGTATCACCTCTCCCCCCTGCTGTCGGCGCAGTTGTCGATAGCCCACTCCGGCAAGCTGGGCGAGGTCAGCCAGGTGATGGTGGCCCAGTGTCACGACTATCACGGGGTGAGCATCATCCGCCGAGCCCTCGGTGTCGGCTTCGCCGAGGCGCGCATCACCGCGTCGGTGTTCCGCTCGCCCCTGGTGACCGGCCCTGGCCGATCGGGAGAGCCCGAACAGGAGGCCGTCGTCGAAGCGACCCAGGTCACGGCACGGTTCGAGTTCGGCGACCAGTTGGGCGTCTACGACTTCGCTGGCGAGCAGTACTTCTCCTGGATCCGCGCCAACCGTCTGCTCATTCGCGGAGATCGCGGCGAGATCAACGATCTCGAGGTGCGCTACCTCCAGAACTTCCGCACGCCGATGTTCCACACCATCCGCCGCGTCGATACCGGCGAGGGCGGCAATCTCGAAGGTCGCTTCCTCCGTGGCTTGATCGCCGGCGACGAGTGGGTCTATCGCAACCCGTTCATACCGGGCCGGTTGAGCGACGATGAACTGGCGATCGCGGAATGCCTGGTGCGCATGAGCGCCCATGTCGATGGCGGGCCACCGTTCTACAGCCTGGCCGAGGCCTCACAGGATCATTATCTGCAGCTGCTGATGCATCAGGCTGTGGAGACCGGTGAAGCTGTGACATCGACTCGCCAGCCGTGGTGCGACTAGGTTCGAATTATGGCTGCACACCGTAGAACTCTGGTTATTTTCGGCGCAGGTGGAGACCTGAGCACCCGATTGCTTCTTCCCGGCCTCGGCCAGCTTCTCGCGGCTGACCGTGACCTCGAGCTTGAGCTGATCGGAGCGAGCAACGCGGAGATCACTCCGGACGCGTGGCAAGACCTGCTCCGCACCGCCTTCGCAAAGGGCGGGGCCGACCCGGATGCCACCGAACCGGTCGTTGCCGCTAGCCGCTACCTCGTCGCCGATGCGACCGAGGCAGACGATCTGCGCCGGATCCTCGGCGAATGTGCGACCCCGCCCGTACTGTATTTCGCTCTGCCGCCGGCCGTGACCGAGGCCAGTTGCCGTGCGCTCGACACCATCGAGCTCCCTGACGGCCTCTCGCTCGCCCTTGAGAAGCCGTTTGGCACCGACCTGGCCAGCGCGGTGGCGCTCAACCGCCTCGTGTCGCGCCTCGTGCCTGAGTCGAGGGTCCACCGCGTGGACCACTTCCTCGGAAAGTCCACGGTGCTGAACCTGCTCGGCCTTCGCTTTGCGAACCGGATCTTCGAGCAGACCTGGAACGCAGAGAACGTCGAGAAGATCGAGATCCACTACGACGAAAAGCTGGGCCTGGAGAGTCGCGCGGGGTACTACGACAAGGCGGGGGCGCTCGTCGACATGATTCAAAGCCATCTGCTGCTGGTGCTGGCCCTGACCACCATGGAACCGCCGTCGACCCTCGACTCGGACGACCTGCGCGGGGCGATGGCACAGGCGCTGCGTGCGACCCACCTGTGGCCCGGCGAGCCGCAGCTGGTCGCTCGGCGTGCGCGCTACACGGCCGGCGCAATCGACGGACGCGACCTGCCCTCCTACGCGGACGAGGAGGGCGTCAACCCGGCGCTGAAGACCGAAACGCTCGCGGAGATCACCCTCGCCGTCGACAACTGGCGGTGGGCCGGGGTTCCGATCGTGTTGCGTTCGGGGAAGGCCCTCGATGACAGCCGCAAAGACATCGTGGTCACCTTCAAACCCGTGCCCCACCTGCCCGTCGGGCTTACCGGCCCCACCGCGCCCACGCGGCTTCACATCGCGCTCGACCCCAACGGGATGACGCTCGACATCAATGTCAACGGTGAGGGCGATCCGTTCACCCTCGAAACCGTTTCCCTCGAGACGGATCTTGGCGCCGGAGCGCTGGACGCCTACGGCGAAATCCTCGCGGGCATCCTCACCAGCGACCCGTCGATCTCGGTGCGAGGAGATGTTGCCGAGGAATGCTGGCGAATCATCACCCCGATCCTCGAGGCGTGGAACGGTGACGTGCCGCTCGACGAGTACTCGGCCGGAAGCGCCGGTCCAGCCAGCTGG
>NZ_JAODBG010000113.1 GCF_025463825.1 Cryobacterium sp. | reverse complement strand
GCTCGAGGATGACCACGGTGCGCTTCTTCTCATCGACCTCGTAGTCGTCGCCAGCCGAGAGGCGGGTGGAGATCGAAGCGAATTCGGTGAACCACCGGTTCGCCTCACCCGACGCGGGGCCGGAGATGATGAGGGGCGTACGCGCCTCGTCGATGAGGATGCTGTCGACCTCGTCGACGATGGCGAAGTTGTGGCCGCGCTGCACCATGTCGCTCGCCTGCCAGGCCATGTTGTCGCGCAGGTAGTCGAAGCCGAACTCGTTGTTCGTGCCGTAAGTGATGTCGCAGGCGTACTGCTCGCGGCGCTCTGCGGGAGTTTGACCGGACACGATGCAGCCCGTGGTCATGCCCAGGGCCCGGAACACGCGGCCCATCAGCTCACTCTGGTAGCTGGCCAGGTAGTCGTTCACCGTGATGACGTGCACGCCCCGGCTGGTGATCGCATTCAAATAGGCGGCCGTGGTGGCCACCAGGGTCTTGCCCTCACCGGTCTTCATCTCGGCGATGTTACCGAGGTGCAACGCGGCGCCGCCCATCAGCTGTACGTCGAAGTGACGCAAGCCCAGGGTGCGGGTGGAGGCTTCGCGGACGGCCGCGAACGCCTCGGGCAGCAAGTCGTCCAGCGACTCACCGCCCGAGTAGCGCTCACGCAACGACACGGTTTCGTTCTTCAGTTCCTCGTCGCTGAGGCTGCCGAAGTCGTCTTCCAACGCATTGATGGCCTTCGCATAGCTCTCGAGCCGGCGCAGGATGCGCCCCTCGCCAACACGAAGAACTTTTTCCAGGATTGAGGCCACGAATGCACTCCACTAGTCGTCACGGCGCGAGAACACGCCTGTCGTCCGGTCGGACGCACGTAGCGCCGACCTAGCCGGCAACTATAGCAATGCTAGTTGGTCAGGAGCTGGACTCGTTGGACACCGACGCGAGCTCCCTGGCCTGGTCGGAGTTGGGATCGAGTTCGATGACGCCGTAGTCCCAACCCTTGCGGCGGTAGACGACGCTGGGCCGGTGGGTCTCGGCGTCCTGGAACAGGTAGAAGTCGTGCCCGACCAGTTCCATGAAGTACAGCGCGTCGTCCACTGTCATGGGCGCGGCCGCGAAGACCTTCCGGCGGATGACGACGGGGCTGTACACCTCGTCCGGTTCGTCCGCCTCGTCGGCGGTGTCCTCGGAAACGACCGGGATGGCGCCGGTGCGCACCCGCTCGAGGGTGTCGCCGTCAGCGGGGACGATGTCGATCACGGCGAAGCCGGACGATGACGCCTCGTGCAGCGAGGTCGGGCGGTGTGCTCCGCCGCGGTGCGGCTTCTTGCGGTCCTTGGCCCGGCGAACCCGCTCGAGCAGGCGGCCGAGGGCGACGTCGAACGCGGCGTATTTGTCGCCGCCTTCGGCCTCGGCCCGGACGACCGGGCCCTTGCCGATGAGCGTGAGTTCGACGCGGTCGTTACCGGCGGCGCCGCTCTTTTCGGTGTGACGACTGACCTTGATTTCCAGGGCGAGGGCCTTCTCGGCCAGGCCGGCGATTTTCTCGGCCTTGTCTGTCGCATATTCCCGGAAGCGATCAGTGATCCCCAGGTTTCGTCCAACGATGTTAGTTTCCATGACGACCTCCAGATCTGGCGAACCGCCCAGGTTCCGGGCGATTGGTACGCGCCTTTGGCACCACCGTAGTCGTGCCAGCTGGATAAGTCACAGGTTTTGCCAATCTGTTTGCGGTGCACGGGTGTTGTCGGGAAGGTGCCGCCGGGTTTCGGCCACGGTGGCCGCGCCGAGCACGTCGGCGCCGGCCGCGAGCAGTGCGCGCCGGGCCTCGAGCAGGGTCGCGCCGGTGGTGACGATGTCATCCACGAGCAGAATCACCCGGCCCTCGAGCGGTCCGGTGGCGATCAGAGTGCCGCCGCGGTTGAGGATTCGCTGATCCCTGCCGAGGCCCACCTGGTCTGCGACCCTGACCAGTCGGCGAGGCCGCAGCAGCCGCACGGACCGCAGGCCCGCCCGGGCGAGCAGCAGGTCGACGGGGTGGAATCCTCTGGCCCGCCAGGCCCGGCGGGAGGACGGCACCGTGACCAGGACGATGCCGGAGCGGCCTGGTCCGGCCGCGGCGAGCGCCGCCGCAACGGCCGCGCCGAGGGCACGGGCGAGCGCCGGGGCCGCGTCGGTGCGGCCACCGTCCTTGTACGCGACGAGCACCCGGCCCACCACGTCTGTGTAGTCCAGCGCCGACCAGACCGTCAGGGTACCGCGACGGGCCTGGCTCGGCGCGGCGTGCAGTGCTGCCGCGCAGGCGGCGCAGAGGGCGCGGTCCGCTCGGCCGCAACCGCTGCATTCCGTGGGCATCAGCACCGCCCAGGCGTCCAGGACTGCGCCCCGCAGCGCCCACCGGTCCTCCATCATCCGGCCAGTCTCCGGCCGGGCGGCGAGCCGGGCCGGAGCACGGGAACGGTGGTGCACAGCGGCGCGCGACGGCACCTGGGGAGGAGCGGCGGGCCGGACCTCCGGGTCAGCCGCCGATGCCCTGCTGCGTCGCGACCAGGGTGACCTCGCCGATCCGTTCCTGCCAACCGACCCCGCGTTGCACCAGCAGGGACCCGCCGGCGTTCAGGGCGCGCAGATCGCGCAACAGGTTGCTTCCGGTGATGGACGTGATGCCCGTCGAAGATTCGAGCGTGGTGCTCGTCCCGCCGATCTCGTGCGCGACGATGCGGTCCTCCCCGTTGGGCTGCGCAGCCACATAGGCCACGGTGCTCTGGTCGATCCAGGTGGCGTCCACCGGGTTACCGGAGTCGGCGGCGAGCTGCACGGCGTCGCCGAGGCCGACGGGAACGCCGTTCTCGCGCAGGACCGCGGCGACCACGAGCCGGGTCTCACCGGCCGCCTGGAGCAAGGCGATCACCCGGGTGCCGTCCCTGGACACCTGGAGCGCGGCGATGCTCGACGCATCCCCCCAGGGCGTCGGCAGGGCGGATGCGGCGCCCTGCGCGCTGTACACGAACAGTTCATTGGGCCGATCCGCGGGCACCGACCAGACGAACCCGGACCCGTCCGTGGATGGTTCGATCAGGTTCTGCCGCGGATCCAGCAGCCGGGGGTCGTCGCCCACCCGGATCCCGTAGACCCCGGCGACGGTCAGCGCAGCCGCCGCCGTTTGCGACGGTGAAAGCGCAACGGCGCTCGGGGTGAGCGCGACAATCGATTCGGACAGGCCGGCGAGCGGCGTGATGGTCTTTCCAGTCGCGGCCAGAAAACCGAATTCGCCGTCCCGCACCACGAGGGCGCGCGCATCCACCCGGGGGTTCACCTGGGGCTCGCTCGCCCCCAGCTCGTCGATGTCCTGGGAGTTCTGGTTGATCGTGATGGACACCGTCAGCCCGCTGGGCAGGCTGTTCTCGAGCTGGCTCCGCATCCGCTGCAACGTGATGGTGTCCGCGTTGAGCGCCGCGCTGTTCAGGTCGACCTTGGCGTCCCTGGCCACCACGGTGACGGCGTCGGCGGTGAGCGCCGTTCCCTCGGGGAACGCGCTGGTCACCGCGCCGGCGAGCCACTCGCTGGGCCCGCTGAGCACGCCGTTGACGATCTTCGTCGGGGTAGAGGCCCCGCGCGGGAACCAGCGCACGTCGGGCACCAGGTAGCGGTAGTCGGGATCGAAGAAGAACAGCGACTGCGCGCTGAAGACGTCCTTGAAGGTGCTCTGGTCGAGCACGGTCCCGTTCGGGGCAGCGCTGATGCGCCACTGTTCGTTGACCTGGGTGAACGAGTAGCGCAGCGGGAGGCTGGCCGACGCCCCCTCCTCGTGGTACTCGCCGTTCCCGTTCACCTCGGCGACGGGCATCACCTCGAAAGTCATGGTGGTGTCATCGACCGTTACGAAGTTGCGCTCAGACCCGTCGTAGACGGTCACCCCGGAGTCCGACTTCCAGGACTCGCTGAACTCTGGAGTGAGGAATTCCCGGGCGATCTCGTAGTTGTTGTCCGGGCTGGTGGCGGCGTCGATGAAGCCGGTGAGGATTTCCTCCATCGTCGCGTTGGCGCGGGGACCGAACGGCAGGAAGATCGGTGCCGGGTTCTCCCCGGTCACGGCGTCCTGGCCGGCCTGGACGGCGCCGCTGCGCGGAATGCTCGAACAGCCGCCGAGCACCAGGGCCAGCGCCGCGGCGGCGGCAAGAACGGCCGCGAACCTGGAGCGGCTACGCATGGCGGTCTCCCCTCGTGTCGGTTCTCGCGCCGACGAAACCGGGTTTCTCGGCGTCCTCCGGCGGCAACGGGTTCGGGGAGGACGTCAGGACGCCCCTGGCCTGCCGGGGCAGGGTCAACCGGAAGCAGGAACCCGCGCCGGGGGCGGACCAGACCTGCAACCAGCCGCGATGGGCGATGGCGTCTTCGAGGGAGATCGCCAGGCCGAGCCCGGTGCCTCCGATGGTGCGCTTCCGGGACGGGTCGGCGCGCCAGAACCTGTCGAACACGTGCGTGATCTCCGCTTCGGTCATGCCCATGCCGTAGTCGCGCACCGAGAGCGCGACCGCGGACTCGTTGCTGTCCACGGACACGATGATGGGTTTGCCCTCGCCGTGCTCGATGGCGTTGCCGATCAGGTTGTTCACGATCCGGCGCACCCGGCGGGGATCGACCTCGGCGTCGAGGTGCCCGCCCGGCGCGACGAGCATGATCGGAGTGCCCTTGGAATCGCTG
The DNA here is from genome assembly GCF_025463825.1 of Cryobacterium sp. Taxonomy (GTDB): domain Bacteria; phylum Actinomycetota; class Actinomycetes; order Actinomycetales; family Microbacteriaceae; genus Cryobacterium. The sequence continues at coordinate 9,472 of NZ_JAODBG010000113.1, read as the reverse complement.
AGCGATCGCATGCCGTCGATGACATCCTCGGCCAGGTGCACCAGATTGGTGGGTTCGGATTCCAGCTCCACCGACCCCGCGTCGTACCGGCTGATCTCGAGCAGGTCGGCGAGGAGGAGTTCGAAGCGTTCCACCTGGGTGTGCAGCAGTTCGGCGGTGCGCTCGGTCGCCGGCGGGAAGGTCGCCCGCTGGTCGTAGAGCAGGTCGCCGGCCAGGCGGATGGTGGTGAGGGGCGTGCGGAGTTCGTGCGAGACGTCGGAGACGAAGCGTTGTTGCACTTCGGACAGCTCAGCGAGTTCCTTGATCTGGCTCTGCAGGCTGTCGGCCATCCCGTTGAACGAGCGGGCCAGGGTGGCGATCACGTCCTCGCCCTTTTCCGGGATGCGCACGCCGAGGTCGCCGGAGGCGAGCTTCTCGCTGGTCTCGGCCGCCACCCGGATCGGGGTCACCACGAACCGCACGACGATCCAGGTGACGGCTCCGATCAACACGATCAGCGCCAACCCGGCACCACCGAGGGTGCGCTGCACGAACAGGAGGGTGGACTCGGCATCGGCGAGGCTGTAACCGATGTAGAGCTCGTACCGCCCGGCGACGGGCACGGTGATCTGCGAGCCCACCACGATCCCCGGCACCGACGACCCGTCGTCGGCGGTCAGCGTCACCGATTGCCAGAGCTGGCCGTCGGCGTCGTCCTGCACGGATGCGCGCAGCTCCGATGAGATGACCGATGTCGAAGTGCCGAAGGTGGAGGAGTCCTGGGGCGCGACCGTCGAAGCCTCCTGCCCTGGGACTCTGAAGAGCGCGACGAGCCGGCTCGACGATGCGGCGGAGATCGATGTGCGCGCCGCCTCGAGCAGGGTCTGCACCTGCACCCGGTCGGCGGCATCGGAGGAATCCAGGATGCCCTGGGCGGCCGTCGTAGCCCGGTTCGAGTCGACCAGCACCTGGCTGAGCCGGGACTGGAACAGGTCGTTTCCGACACTGACGGACATGTACACGCCCACCAGGCCGATCGCGGCGCCGGAGGCGGCCACGGTGATGAACACCGTGCGCCATTGCAGGGATGCTCGCCAACTGCGGCGCATCCGCCCGGCCAGGTACCGCCACGACGTCCAGGACCGCCAATCCCGGCTGCTCACGTTGAATCGCCCGCCCTCGTCGAACCGCGCTGACACCCGCGGCTAGCCGGCCGCGCCGGCCCGGTAGCCGACGCCGCGCACCGTCATCACGATGCGCGGGTTGTCCGGGTCGTCCTCGACCTTGGCGCGCAGACGCTGCACGTGCACGTTGACCAGGCGGGTGTCTGCCTTGTAGTGGTAGCCCCACACCTGCTCGAGGAGCATTTCGCGGGTGAAGACCTGCGATGGTTTGGAGGCCAGCGCCAGCAACAGGTCGAACTCCAATGGGGTGAGGTTGATGCTCTGGTCGCCGCGCTTGACCTCGTGCCCGGCCGCGTCCACAACGAGGTCGCCGATCTGCAGGCTGGCGGGGGATTCGACCGGCACCGGCCGCAGCCGGGTGCGGATCCGGGCCACCAGTTCCTTGGGGTTGAACGGTTTGACCATGTAATCGTCCGCGCCGGATTCCAGGCCTTTCACGACATCCGTGGTGTCGGACTTGGCGGTCAGCATGATGATCGGGGTGCCGGATTCGGCCCGGATGAGGCTGCACACCTCGATACCGTCCATGCCGGGCAGCATCAGGTCGAGCAGGACCAGGTCCGGTGCGACGCTGTGGAAGGCGTCGAGGGCGAGCGAACCGTCGGCGCAGAAGTGCGGCTCGAAGCCTTCGCCCTGTAGGACGATGCCGATCATCTCAGCCAGTGCGGGGTCATCGTCGACAACCAAAATGCGTGGGTTCATTCTTCCGTTTTCCGCCCGTTCACCGGGCAATAACCCGGCAACGCGGGCAATCTCTGGCATCAGAATAGTCGACAGGGCCCCGAGAGTGCTGACAGGCCCCCGCGTCGGGTCAAGGTATGCCAGCATGGAGGCGTGACGGACCCCAACTGGCACCCCCCGGCGAACGAACCCGACCGGCCCCGCTACGGCGAATACTCCCCCGGCAAGCAGCCGGGCCCTCCGCCCGTCGGCCCGGCGTACGGCTACCGGCCGACCCCGCCGCCCGCGTGGACCCCGCCCCCCAAGCCCGGGTTGATCCCGCTACGGCCCCTCGGCTTCGGCACCCTCCTCGGCGCGCCCTTCCAGGTGCTGCGCCGCAATCCCAAGGCGACCTTCGGCAGCGCCCTGCTCGTGCAGGCGGTGACGGTGCTCGTGACGCTCGTGGTGGTCGGCGCGGTGACCTTCTTCGCGCTGGGCCGCATCGAGTCGGCACCGGTCGAAGACCAGGATGCTGTCGAAGCGGGCGCCATCGTGGCCATCGTGTTGTCCGCGCTGGTTCCCCTCGCGTTGTCGATCGTCGCTTCCGCTCTGTTGCAGGGCGTCATCGTGCTCGAGGTCGCCCGGGCGACCCTCGGCGAGAAATTGCGGTTGGCGGCGCTCTGGCGCCAGGTGGGCCGGCGCGTTTGGCCGTTGGTGGGCTGGATCCTGCTGCTGACGGTGGCCCTACTCGTCGGTGTGTTGCTCGTCGCCGGTCTCGTGTTCGTCTGCGCCCTGCTGGGCGGCGGGTGGATCGCGCTGGCCGTGATCGTCGGTGTCGTCGGCGGGCTGGGACTGATCGCCGCCTACGCCTGGGTGAATACCAAGACCGCCCTGGTGCCGAGCCTCATCGTGTTGGAACGACTGCGCATCTGGGCGGCTGTCCGGCGCTCCTGGTCGCTCACCACCGGCTTCTTCTGGCGGACACTGGGCGTGCTGCTGCTCATCGGTCTGATCGTGGGCGTGATCTCGCAGATCGTGACGACGCCACTGACGCTGCTGTTCAGCGCGGCGACGGCGCTCATCGACCCGAATGCCAGCTTCGAGGCCTACATCCCCGCCGGAGTGTTGTACCTCCTGACGATCCTGGTCACCCTGGTGGTCGGCGCCGTCGCCGCTGTCGTCCAGTCGGCGGCAGTGGCACTCATCTACATCGACCTGCGGATGCGCAAGGAAGGTCTCGACCTCGAGCTCCAGCGCTTCGTCGAAGCGGCCCCCGGCAGCGCGCCGGCCGACCCCTACCTTCGCGGCACCGGCACCGCGACCGATGAGGCCCCTCGCCCCGACCCGGGGGCGCCCTGGGCATGATCGTGGCGTGGGGGCTCGGCGTGGCACTTCGGGGCGTCCCGGTGGACCCTGACGCGCCCGAAGCGCAGCAGTGGTTGCGCGAAGAGCTGGCCAAGGCTCCCTACCAGGCCGCCCAGCCGACCTGGTTCGACCGGGTGTCCCAGGCCATCTTCGATTGGTTCTCGACCCTTGCCTTCGCGGGCGGGGGCAGCAACGGCTGGCTCGCGGTGGTCGGAACCCTCATCGGCGTCGCCGTCGTCGTGGCCGCCCTGCTCATCTTCGGGTTGCCCCGCCGGGCTCGCCGCCGCCGCCAGCAGGCCGACGGGCTGTTCGCCGAGGATGACCGCCGCACCGCGTCGCAGCTCCGCAAGGCCGCGGCGGCTGCCGCGGCAACCGCTGACTGGACCCTCGCCTGCGAGGAGGCCTTCCGGGCGATCGCGAATGGACTGGCCGAACGTACCGTGGTGCGGCCAACCCCCGGCACGACGGCGCACAGCGTCGCCGAACTCGCCTCCGTCGCGTTCCCGGCCGAGCAGGCCAGGCTGCGGGACGGTGCCGTCGTGTTCGAGAGCGTCCGATACCTCGGCGGCACCGGGACCGAATCCGGCTATCGGGCCCTGGTCGCGCTGGACGCTGACCTGCAGGCCACCCGCCCGCGGGTGTCCGAGCCGATGGCCGCCGAATGAGCGCGCCGGTCGGGACGGTCGCCCCCTCGAGCACGCCCACGATCCGCGCCACGCTCCGCCGGTCGGTGTTCTGGGTGGTGGCCGGCGCCGGCGCGCTGCTCGTCGCGGCCATTGCCTTCCTGGCCACCAGCGCGTCCGGTGCGGCGGGCCCGCCCCTCGCGGCCGACAACCCGGCCCAGGCCGGCAGTATGGCCCTCGTCGAGGTCCTGCGCCAGCAGGGGGTCACCGTTGTGCCCGTCGACACCCTCGGCGATGCCGCCGCGGCGACGGCGGGGCATCCGAACGCCACGGTGTTCTTCGCCGACATCGAGGGGTACCTCGTGGCGGACCAGCTCGCCGAGGTCGGCGTGCTGGCCGACCGGATCGTCGTGGCCGACCCGAACTTCGCCACCCTGCAGGCGCTGGCACCCGAGGTGGGCTTCGGCGGGCTGTCCCCCGAGGACGCCCTCGTCGCCTCCTGTGATGTGCCGGCGGCCGTGCAGGCGGGGAAGATCTCTCCCGGCGGCAAGACCCTCGGCCTGGCCGCGGACGCGCCCGGCTACACGGCGTGCTTCCCCGGCGACGACGGGACGTTCTCGCTGGTCGAACGGGTGACCTCTGACGGCACCATCACCCTCGTTGCCGACACCGCGGTGTTCGCCAACGAGAAGATCGCCACCTTCGGAAACGCCGCCCTGGCGTTGAACCTGCTCGGCGCCGGGGACACCGTCATCTGGTACCTGCCGACGCTGGCGGATGTGCCCGTGACCGGTCCCCCCTCCCTCGGCGCCCTCACTCCCGGCTGGGTCACCCCGGTCATGGTGCTCCTCGTCTTCACCGCCATCGCGGCCATGATCTGGCGCGGCCGGCGTTTCGGGCCACTCGTGGCCGAGAACCTGCCGGTCGTCGTGCGGGCCAGTGAGACCATGGAAGGCCGCGCCCGGCTCTACGCCAGGGGCAACGCCCGGTTGCGCGCGGTCGACGCCCTGCGGATCGGCGCGGTGACGCGCCTGGCCGGAACCGCCGGCCTGCCCCGCACAGCCCCTCTGGCCGAGGTCATCCGGTCGGTGGCCGCCCTCACCGGCCGACCGCCCGAGCAGGTCGCCGCCGTCCTCGTCAGCGAGATTCCGCAGAGCGACGCCGGGCTGATGTCACTCTCCGCGGCCATCGACGATCTCGAGGCAGCGACCGTCCTGGCCGCCCGGCCGGCCGGGTCCGGCCCCTCCCCCCCAGCTGCCCCGTCAACCGGAAGAATGGAACCATGACCAGCAACGCCACGACATCCGCCGAGACGCCTCCCGCCGACGCCTCGATCGACACCCTTCGCCAGGCGCTGGCCCAGGTGCGCACCGAAGTGGGCAAGGCCGTCGTCGGTCAGGACGGTGCGGTCACCGGGCTGATCATCGCGCTCCTCGCCCGCGGCCACGTGCTGCTCGAGGGGGTCCCCGGCGTGGCCAAGACGCTGCTCGTGCGTTCGCTGAGCACCGCTCTCAGCCTGGACACCAAGCGGGTGCAGTTCACGCCGGACCTGATGCCGGGCGACGTGACCGGGTCGCTCATCTACGATGCCAAGGCCGGCGAGTTCGAATTCCGCAACGGCCCGGTCTTCACCAATATCCTGCTCGCGGACGAGATCAACCGCACCCCGCCGAAGACCCAGTCGGCCCTGCTCGAGGCGATGGAAGAGCGCCAGGTCAGCGTCGACGGGCTGTCGTTGCCACTGCCGGAACCGTTCATCGTGGCCGCGACCATGAACCCGATCGAGTACGAGGGCACCTACACACTGCCCGAGGCCCAGCTCGACCGGTTCCTGCTCAAGCTCGTGCTCGACATCCCCGAACGCGACGTGGAACTCGAGGTGCTGCGCCGGCACGCCACCGGTTTCAGCCCCCGGGACCTCGCGGCGGCCGGCGTCACCCCGGTGCTGGGCGCGGCCGACCTCGCCGCGGCGCAGGCCTCCGTCGCCGCCGTCGGCGCCAGCCCCGACGTCCTGGCGTACATCGTCGACCTGGCCAGGGCGACCCGGCGAAGCCCCTCCGCCAAGCTGGGCGTCAGCCCGCGCGGTACCACCGCCCTACTGGCCAGCGCGAAGGCGTGGGCCTGGCTCAGCGGTTACGCCTCCATCACGCCGGACCACGTGCAGGCGATGGTGCTGCCGGTGTGGCGGCACCGCATCCAGCTGCGCCCCGAGGCCGAGCTCGAGGGCATCACCGTCGACTCGATCCTGCACGGCGTGCTGTCGCAGGTCCAGGTTCCGATCTAACCGATGGCGCTGACCGGCAGGTTCGTTCTCCTCGTCGCCCTCGGCGTCGTGCCCATTGTGGTGCTCGGTGACACCGTCGCGTCCGCCCTGGCCGTGCTCGCCGCCTGGCTGTTGCTCTGCCTGGTGCTCGGCATCCTCGACCTGGCCCTGGCCGCGTCGCCCCGCGCTCTCCGCGTTGCCCGCGTGCTGCCGAGCCGGGTGCGGCTGGGCGAGACGGTGACCAGCGAGCTGTACCTCACCAATGAGGGCGCCCGTCGGCTGCGCGGTGTCGTCCGGGACGGCTGGCAGCCGTCCGCCGGCGCCGGCAACAACCGTACCGCGGTGTCGCTGCCCGCGGGGGAACGACGGCTGATCGCCCTGACCCTCCGCCCCACCCGGCGGGGCGAGCGCACCGCCGCGCACGTGACCGTGAGGGCCGGTGGCCCCCTGGGCTTGTTCGCCCGGCAGGCCACCCTGCACGCGCCGGCGCGCATCCGGGTGCTGCCGCCGTTCCACTCCCGCAAGCACCTGCCCTCCCGCATCAGCCGGCTCAAGGAACTCGACGGCCGCACCAGTGTGCTCGTGCGCGGCCAGGGCACCGAGTTCGACTCCCTCCGCGAATACGTCCGGGGCGACGATGTACGGTCGATCGACTGGCGTGCCACGGCGCGGCGCAACGACGTCGTGGTGCGCACCTGGCGCCCCGAACGGGACCGGCGCATCGTGATCGTCATCGACACGGGCCGCACCTCGGCCGCCCGCGTGGCCGACGAGCCCCGCCTCGATACCGCCTTCGAAGCGGCACTGCTTCTGGCTGCGCTCGCCTCCCAGGCCGGTGACCGGGTGGATTTCCTCGCCTGGGATCGCCGGGTGCGGGCCAGCGTGCAGGGTGCCTCCGGGGCGGAGTTGCTCAGCCGGATGGTCGACGGCATGGCCCTGATAGAACCGGAGCTCATCGAGATGGACTGGCTGGCCCTGCCCGGGCAGGTGCGCGGCATCACCGCGCAGCACGCCCTGGTGGTGCTGATCACCCCGATGGATGCCCCCGGCGCGTCGACCGGCCTGCTCTCCGTGCTCGGGCAGCTCACCCAGCGGCACACCGTCCTGGTCGCTTCGGTGACGGATCCCACCGTGGCGGAACTCATCCACGTCCGGAACGACCGCGCGGACGTCTACCGCGCCGCGTCCGCGGAGCGCACCATGCTCGACTCCGCACGGGTCGCCGCCGCGGTCCGGCAGCTCGGCGCCGACATCGTCACGGCGACTCCGGAGAAGTTGCCGCCGGCACTGGCCGACCGCTACATCGCCCTGAAGGCCGCCGGGCGGCTCTGATCGCCGCTAGCCCGCGAAGACCCTGGCGCTGCCGGCCTCGAACTCGGCCAGGTCGCCCGTCTCGCCGGACCGGGCGGCACGCCCGCCAAGCACCAGCAGGTAGGCGAGGAACGCCAGCAACGCCAGCGCTCCAATGCCGATCTTCACCGGCCACGGCCACGGCGCGGGGGTCACGAAACCCTCGATGATGCCCGAGATGAAGAGCACGAGCACCAGACCGGTCGCCACCGTGAACAATGCCCTGGCGTCCTGGGCCAGCGCCTGACCCCTCGTACGGGCGCCCGGCGCGATCCACGCCCAGAAGATGCGCAGGCCCGCAGCCGCCGCCACGAAGATCGCGGTCAGTTCGAGCAGACCGTGCGGGGCGATGTAGAGGAAGAACGTGTCGCCCTCGTCGTAGGCGAACATGACGGCGGCGGTGATCCCGAGGTTCTGGGCGTTCTGGAGCACGATATAGGGCACGTACACGCCAAGGATGCCGAACGCCACGCACTGGGCAGCGATCCAGGCGTTGTTGGTCCAGACCCTGCTGGCGAAGGACGCCGCCGGATTCTCCGAGTAGTACGACACGAAACCCTGGTTGGCCAGCTGCTCGAGCTCGGCGGGAGACCCGAAGTTCACCAGCACGGCCGGGTTGTTCGTCGCCCACACCGCGTACAGCGTCGCGACGAGAACGGTGGCCAGCGCTACTGCCAGCGTAAGCCAGCGCAGGCGGTAGAGCGCGGCCGGCAGCTGGGCGAGGAAGAACCGCGCTACCTGGGCCAACACGTTGACGCCGGTACCGGTGAAGCGCAACCGCGCCCGCGACAGGATCACCGAGAGCCGGTCACCTTGCACTGTCGAACCCGCGGCGGTCTTGATGACGGACAGCTGCGTCGCGCCGGACTGGTACCCCTGGATCAATTCATCCGACAGGGCACCGTCGAGCTGCCGCCGGCGGCCGAGGTCGGCCAGGCGGTCCCATTCGGCGCGGTGCGCCGCTGAATACGCGTCGAGATCCATCTGCTTCAATAGTAGACATGGCGCAGCCCTGGAAAGCGGCCGATCACGGTGAAGATCCTCTGATCGAGCACGAACTGGTCACCGGAGAGGCCGTTGCCCTCGACGTCCGGCCGGCCAGCGTGATCCTGCGCGGCGCCGGAACGATGATCGACTGGCTGGCGTACATCGGCTTGTTCGTGGTGATGGCGCTGATCGTCTTGGTGCTCTTCGGCGACGGGATCGACCAGGCGCTGGCGCAGGCTCTCGCGATCGCCGGCCTGGTTTTCTCCCTGTTGATCGTGCCGATGCTCGTGGAGACGCTGACGCACGGCCGGTCCCTGGGCCGATGGGCGATCGGTGCCCGTATCGTCCGTGACGACGGCGGCGCGACGGGGCTCCGGCACGCGTTCATCCGGGCGCTGATGGGCGTGATCGAGATCTTCATGACCTTCGGTGGCCTCGCGGCGACCTGCGCACTGTTGAACTCCAGGTCCAAGCGGATCGGCGACCTGCTCGCGGGTACGTACAGCCAACACGAGCGGGTGCCCAGGTTCAGCGAACCCAGTTTCGTCTTACCCCCGGTTCTTGCCTCCTGGGCGGAGACGGTGGATGTGGCGCGCCTGCCGGACCGGCTGTCGCGCCGGGTGGCGCAGTTCCTCCGGCAAGCCCATCAGCTCTCCCCGGACACCCGGGTCCGGCTGGCGGAGAGCCTCGCCGCCGAGGTGGTCCCGTTCGTGTCGCCGCTCCCGGCGGTACCGCCGGAGTACCTGCTCATCGGTGTTGCCGACGTGCGTCGGAAGCGCGAATACGCCGGTCACCTGCTGGAGCGCAGCCGGCTGCAGACCTTGTCTCCGGTCCTCACGGGCCTCCCCCACGACTTCCCCACCCGCTAGCCGACCCGCTCACTCAGGACGGCTGCTGCTCAGCCTCGGGAGGTCACCGCTGCGCGCCTGCAGGACCGGCTTGCGGGGTTTCGACGGGCTCGACCGGCGGGTGGCTGGGTTGCGCAGGCTAGCGGCGGCCGGCCGGTGGGGGGCGCTCCCGGTCGTCGGTCGAGCGGGTCGAGGCCTGGTGACGGGCGGGTT
>NZ_JAODBG010000111.1 GCF_025463825.1 Cryobacterium sp. | reverse complement strand
CGAGCTTCTCGGCACGCTCCGCCGCGAGCCCGAGGTCGTGGGTGATGAAGAGCACGGCGGTGCCGCTCTCGCCGGTGAGCGTGGCCAGGTGGTCGAGGATCGCGCGCTGCACCGTCACGTCGAGCGCCGACGTCGGCTCGTCGGCGATGAGGAGCTTCGGCTGCGATGACAGACCGATGCCGATGAGCACGCGCTGGCGCATCCCCCCGGAGAACTGGTGCGGGTACTGGCGCAGCCGGCTCTCGGCGTCGCTGAGCCCGGCCTGCTTGAGCACCTCGATCGCTTTGAGCCGAGCATCCTTGCCGCGCTTCGCCTTGCCGTTGGCGACGAGCGTCTCCTCCACCTGGAAGCCGATGTTCCAGACCGGGTTGAGGTTCGACATCGGGTCCTGCGGCACATAGCCGATCAGGTTTCCGCGCACGGCCTGGATCTCCCGGGCATTGAGCGTGGTGAGGTCCCGACCCTCGAACAGGATCTGGCCGCCCGTGACCTTGCCGGCCCCCGGGAGCAGGTCGATGATCGACTGAGCAGTGGTGGTCTTGCCCGAACCGGATTCCCCCACGATGGCGAGGGTCTGACCGGCGTAGAGGGTGAGGTCGACCCCACGCACCGCGGGAACGATTCCGCGCTGGGTCTGGAAACCGACCTCCAGGTTGCGGATCTGCAGCAACGGCTGCTCGCCCCTGCTGATGCCCTCCGGGGTGGTGTCTAGGAGTGTCTGGCTCATCGAGTCGCCCTCGCCGTCGGGTCAAGCGCATCGCGCAGAATGTCGCCGAGCATCAGGAATGCGAGCACGGTGATGGACAGGGCGGCCGCGGGGTACAGGAGCACCTGCGGGCTGGTGACAATGGATGTCTGTGCGGTGCCGATGTCGTTGCCCCACGACATGACGCTCGGCGGCAGTCCGATGCCCAGGAACGACAGCGTCGCCTCGGCGACGATGAACGTGCCCAACGAGACCGTGGCGACGACGATGACAGGAGCGATCGCGTTCGGAACCACGTGACGCAGCAGGATCCGGAACTTGGACACTCCGAGGGCGGTCGAGGCCATCACGTAGTCGGAGTTCGAGGCGGAGAGCACCGCGCCGCGCATGATGCGGGCGATCTGGGGCCAGGCGAACACCGAGAGCACCAGGGCGACCGTGGCCGGGGTGGCGGTGGGCAGCACCGACATCAGGACGATGGCGCCGAGCACGGTGGGGATGGCGAAGAAGATGTCGCCGATGCGGGAGACGAACGCGTCGAGCCAGCCGCCGTAGTATCCCGCGAGGGAGCCGACGATGATTCCGAAGAGCGTCACGATGCTCGCCGCGAGGAGGCCGACGGTGACCGAGGCCTGGGTTCCCCAGATGGTGCGGGCGTAGACGTCGCAGCCCTGGCGATTGAAGCCGAACGGATGGCCGCTGATCGGGTCCGCGTTGCTGTTGGAAAGATCACAGGCCCGCGGGTCGACGTCAGTGAACAGGCCGGGGGCGACAGCGATCAACACGATCATCAGGATCAACCCGGCTGATACCCAGAAGGTGGGACGGCGTCGCATCGAGTCCCAGGCATCCGCCCAGGTGCTGCGAGCCTTTTCGTTTTCGTCGAGGCGGTCGACTGCGGCTACCGGAGTGTCTTCCAGCTCCGCGACGAAGTGCGCCTGACCAGGCTTATTTTGCATAACGGATCCTTGGGTCCAGAGCTGCGTACAGCAGGTCGACGAGCAGGTTGGCAACGACGAAGATCACGACCATGACAGCGATGAACGACACCACTGTGGTGCTCTCACCGAGCCTGATGGCCTTGAAGACGGTGCCACCGACGCCGTTGATGTTGAAGATTCCTTCGGTCACGATGGCGCCGACCATGAGGGAACCGAGGTCCACTCCGAGGAACGTGACAACGGGAACGAGCGAGTTACGCAGCACGTGCACGGATACCACGCGGCGACGGGACAGGCCCTTGGCGGTAGCGGTGCGGACAAAGTCGGCGTTGAGATTGTCGGCGACGCTGGCGCGGGTGAGGCGCACGATGTATGCGAACGACACAGATGCGAGCACGATCGCCGGGAGGACAAGTTCGCCCCACGGTGCCTCGCTGCTCACGGTGGTGCGGAACCAACCGAGTTGGACACCGAACACCAGCCTGAATACGAAGCCGACGACGAACGTCGGCACGCTGATCAGGAGCAGGCTCACGACGAGGGCGCTGGCGTCGAACAGCTTGCCCTTGCGCAGGCCGGCGATCAGGCCGACGAAGATTCCGGCGAACGCCTCGAAGGCCAGGGCGAGCATGGCCAGGCGGAAGGTGATCGGGAAGGCGGAGCCCATCACGTCACTGACCGGGCGCCCCGAGTAGGTGGTGCCCAGGTCGCCCTGGAAGAAGTTCGCGATGTACAGCAGGTACTGCACGATGAAGGGCTTGTCGAGGTTGTACTGGGCCCGGATTTGATCGAGCACACCCGGCGACGGCGGGCGTTCGCCATAGAGCGCCGCAATCGGGTCGCCGGGCAGGGAGAAGACCATGAAGTAGATCAAGAATGTGGCCCCGAAGAAGACGGGGATCATTTGGAGGACGCGCCTGCCGGTGTACCACAGCATCAGGTGAGCTCGGGGAATCTTTTGTGCATGAGGATCGCAATCACTGGATGAGTCTAGTCAGTGCAATGTCCGGGGCTTCACGCCCCGGACATTGCACTGCGGTTGATCAGGGAGATTTAGCCCTTGGTGATCTGGTAGTACAGCGGGACCGAGTCCCAGCCGAACACCACGTTGTCGACGGAGTCAGAGGAGACGCCGTTGACGTTGGAGTACCACAGCGGGATTGTCGGCAGGTCCTTCAGCAGGACCTCCTGAGCTTCCTGGTACTTTGCGGTGGCGTCTTCGACGTTGGATGCAGCTGCACCTTCCTTGAGCAGGGTGTCGAATTCTTCGCTGCTGTAGTCCTCGTAGTTCGAGCCGGCACCGGTCTGGTACAGCGGAGCGAGGAAGTTGTACAGCGACGGGTAGTCGGCCTGCCAGCCGGCGCGGGTTCCGCCGGTCAGTGCGTCGTTGCTGCGGTCGTCGAGCGCTGCGGCGAAGGTCGGGTATGGCTTGCCGACTGCGTCGATGTTGAGCGTGTTCTTGATGCTGTTCGTCACGGCGTCGACCCAGGCCTGGTGGCCACCGTCGGAGTTGTAGGCGATGTCGAAGGTCGTGTCGCCGTACGGTGCGATGGCGTCAGCGTCGGCCCACAGCTTGACTGCTTCGTCCGGGTTGAACTCCAAGACCTCAGCGCCTTCGAGCGAGTCGGAGTAGCCGTCGATGACCGGCGAGGTGAAGTCGGTCGCGGGGGTGCGGGTGCCCTGGAAGATGACGTCGGTGATCTGCTCGCGGTCGATCGCCATGGAGATCGCGGCGCGGCGCAGCTTGCCTTCCTCGCCACTCCAGTGCTCGAGGTAGTACGGCATGTTGAAGCCCTGGAAGATGGCCGCCGGCTGGTTGACCGCACGGTCGCCGAATTCGTCTTCATAGGTTTCGAACGCGGAGTCCGGAACGGCGTCGAGGACGTCGAGGTTACCGCCCTGGACGTCAGCGTAAGCGGCGCCCTGGTCAGCGTAGAACTGGATGGTCAGGCCACCGTTGACGGGCTTGCGCACGCCTTCGTAGTCCGGGTTGGTGACGAGGCTGATGTTCTCTTCGTGAACCCAGGCGCCTTCACCATCGAGCATGTACGGGCCGTTGCCGATCGGGTTCTCACCGAAGGCGTCCATGTCTTCGAGCGCGACGCTCGGCAGCGGCATGAATGCCGTGTAGCCGAGACGCAGCGGCCAGTCGGCCTCCGGCGAAGCAAGTTCGACGGTGAAGGTGGTGTCATCGACGACCTTGAGGCCGGTCAGTTCGGCGTCAGCCTCGGGGTTGTAGCCGGCGATGTCGTCGAAGAAGTAGGACGCGCCCTGGGCGTTGCTGAAGAGCGCACCGTAGTTCCAGGCATCCACGAAGGACGACGCGGTGACGGGCTCGTCGTTGGTGAAGGTCCAGCCCTCGTTGAGCGTGACGGTCCAGTTGGTGGCGTCGTCGGACTCGATCGACTTGGCGACCTCGTTCTCGATCTGGCCGTCGGCGCCGTAGGACACCAGACCGGCGAAGATCGACGTCATGATCTTGCCGCCACCGGTTTCGGTGGTGTTGGTCGGGATCAGCGGGTTCTGCGGCTCACTGCCGTTGGTGCTGATGATCGCTGCGGTGTCAGCCGCGGGTGCGTCTGCCTCATCGGCGGATGACGCGCAACCCGACAGCGCGAGGGCGCTGACCGATACAAGCGCGAGGGCACTCAGGCCCATGCGGGATCTCTTCAATTTTCCTCCAGTGCAAAGGTGAGCGCCGTCGCGATTTGTGACCGCAGCGGCGCACTAGTTATCAAAACCCTAAGTTTCTCTGTGCCCGGGTGCAAAACCTGACGGTAAACGTTACACAGGAGTAATCAAATACGCATGATTCTTGCGCAGAAGCGGTTTTTTGCGATTTTATCTTCGATTCTTGCGCATTCCTCTCACGATGCTTGGGAGGACCCGGCCGAGTGGCTTTGCAAGCGGTTTCAGATACGCCCGAAAGTGTGACCCAGGGGCACGTCGTGCTGGTCTCAGCAGGCGCAAAATAGAGGGATGTCGACTCCCCCGCCCATCTCCCCGGCAACGCTGATCTTCGACGGCGACTGCGGCTTCTGCACGACCGCCGTTCTCTGGCTGCAGCGCACCCTTCCCCGGGTGCCGGCGACGGCTCCCTTCCAGCGGACCGACCTCGCCCGGTTCGGTCTCGACGAGGAGCAGGCCAGGTCGATGGTGTGGTTCGTGACGGGCGAGCGTCGCTACGGTGGCGCCTCCGGCATCGCCGCCATGCTGCGCGGGCAGCCGAATCCCGGGTTGCGGCTGCTGGGCTGGCTGGGAACCGTGCCGCCGTGGTCGTGGGCGGCCGAGGCCGGCTACCGCCTCGTGGCCCGGTATCGGTACCGGCTGCCCGGCGGCACCCCGGCCTGCCGGATGCCGAGCGCGGCATGAGTGCGGCTCCGTACGGTCCGGACAACGCGCCGGGCAGCGCTCTATCGGGTGCGGAACCGGGCGGTTCCGCGCAGCCCGGCTCCCCCACCTCGCCGTCCCGCTCGCGGCTGCGCTGGGAGATCGCGATCGTGCTCGGGCTCTCGCTCGGGGCATCCGCGGTGTACTCGGTGGTGTCGATCATTGCCCGGCTCACCGCGGAGGTCGCCCTGAGCGACCAGTCGGCCACGATCAACGGGTCGCAATCGACGCGGGAATGGTTGGACTTCACCTACCAGTTCCTCGCCATCGCGATCTCATTGTTCCCGGTTGCCCTGGTGCTCTACCTGCTCTGGCAGCCGGACCGCACCCCGTTCCGAATGTTGGGGGTCGACTTCACCGAACCACGCCGAGACCTGCTGCGCGGCGGCGCGCTCCTGCTGATCATCGGCATCCCGGGCCTCGGGCTCTACCTGGCCGGCCGTGCCCTCGGATTCACCGTGGCCGTCGTACCGTCGCCCCTGGACACCTTCTGGTGGACCATTCCGATCCTGGTGTTCTCGGCGCTGCGAAGTGCGCTGGTCGAGGAGGTCATCGTGGTGGGCTACCTCTTCACCCGGCTGCGGGAACTGGGCTGGAACGCCTGGACCATCATCGTCTCGGCCGCGCTGCTGCGCGGTAGTTACCATCTCTACCAGGGCATCGGCCCGTTCTTCGGCAATGCCCTGATGGGCGTGGTCTTCGGCTGGTGCTACCTGCGCTGGGGCCGGGTGATGCCCCTGGTGGTCGCGCACTGGGTGCTCGACATCCTGTCTTTCGTGGGATATCCGTTGGCGGTCCTCTGGTGGCCCGCCCTCCTCATCCCCACGTCCTAAGCCGCGAACCGAGAGAAGAACCCCAAAAACGGGACGTTTTGGGGTTCAACTCGCGGCTCGCGGGGGTGATTTACTCGAAGGCCTCGGGCGGCGGGCAGGCGCAGACCAGGTTGCGGTCGCCGTAGGCGTTGTCGATGCGGCGAACCGGCGCCCAGTACTTGTGGCGGATGAGCGTGCGCACCGGGTACACCGCTCTCTCGCGGTCGTAGGGGTGGGTCCACTCCCCCTCGATCACGCTCTGGGCGGTGTGCGGGGCGTTCCGCAGCGGGTTGTCGTCGGCCGGCCAGGTGCCCGCGGCCACGGCATCCGCCTCGGCCTTGATGCCGATCATGGCCTCGATGAACCGGTCGATCTCGCCGAGGTCTTCGCTTTCGGTGGGCTCGACCATGAGCGTGCCCGCCACGGGGAAGCTCATCGTGGGCGCGTGGAAGCCGTAGTCGACGAGGCGCTTCGCCACGTCGTCGACGGTGATCCCGGTCGCTGCAGTGAGCGGGCGGAGGTCGAGGATGCACTCGTGCGCGACCAGGCCGTTGTCGCCGGCGTAGAGCACCGGGTAGTGGTCGCTGAGCTGCTTGGCCACGTAATTCGCGGCCAGAACGGCCGCGCCGGTGGCCTGCTTGAGACCCTCAGCGCCCATCATGCGCACGTAGGCCCAGGAGATGGGCAGGATGCTCGGGCTGCCGTAGGGCGCGGCCGAGACCGGGCCGCCGCCGTGTACGACGGTTTCGGTGCCGTCGCCGCCGAGGAGGTAGTGCTCGTCGTCCTGCGCGAGCGGGTGCCCGGGCAGGAACGGGGCGAGGTGCGCCTTGGCCGCGACCGGGCCGACGCCCGGTCCGCCGCCGCCGTGCGGGATGCAGAAGGTCTTGTGCAGGTTGAGGTGCGAGACGTCGCCGCCGAAGTCGCCGAACCGGGCGAAGCCGAGGAGGGCATTGAGATTGGCCCCGTCGACGTAAACCTGCCCGCCGGCGTCGTGCACCGCGGCACAGATCGCACCGACCTCGTGTTCGTACACCCCGTGGGTGGAGGGGTAGGTGATCATCAGCGCGGCGAGGGTGTCGGCGTGCTGTTCGATCTTGGCGCGGAGGTCGTCGAGGTCGACGTTGCCGAGTTCGTCGCAGGCCACGACCACGACGCGCATGCCGGCGAGCACCGCGGAGGCGGCGTTGGTTCCGTGGGCGCTGGACGGGATGAGGCAGACGGTGCGGTCGACGTCGCCGTTGGCGAGGTGGAAACCGCGGATGGCGAGGAGCCCGGCGAGTTCACCCTGGCTGCCGGCGTTGGGCTGCAGTGACACGGAGTCGTAGCCGGTGACATCCGTCAGCCAGGTCTCGAGCTGGCGGATGAGTTCGAGGTAACCCTCGACGTCGGCCCGAGGGGCGAACGGGTGCAGTCCGCCGAACTCGGGCCAGGTGACGGCCTCCATCTCGGTGGCGGCGTTCAGCTTCATGGTGCAGGAGCCCAGCGGGATCATGCCGCGGTCCAGCGCGTAGTCGTGGTCGGCGAGGCGCTTGAGGTAGCGCATCATACTCGTTTCGGAGCGATGCGTGTTGAAGACGGCGTGGGTGAGGTAGTCGCTGGTGCGGGCCAGGTTTGCGGGCAGGCCGCCCTGGATGGCGCTGAGGTTGACGTGACCGAAGGAATCGCGGCCGCCGAAGAAGCCCACGACGGCGGCGATGTCGCCCGCGGTGGTGGTCTCGTCGACCGAGATGCCGATGGTGGTGGCGTCGACGGAGTGCAGGTTGTAACCCGCGGCGGCGGCCTGGGCGACGATGGCGGCGGCACCGGCGGGCACCGACACCCGCACGGTGTCGAAGAAGCTGCTGTTGATCACGTCGACGTCGATCGCGCGGAGGGCCGCGACGAGAGCCCCGGCGCGTTCGTGCACCTCAGTGGCGATCGCCTTGAGGCCGTCGGGCCCGTGATAGACGGCGTACATGCCGGCCATGACGGCCAGCAGCACCTGCGCGGTGCAGATGTTCGAGGTGGCCTTGTCACGGCGGATGTGCTGCTCGCGCACCTGCAGCGACAGGCGGTAGGCGGGGTGGCCGGCGGCGTCGACGCTCACGCCGACGAGGCGGCCGGGCATCTGGCGCTCGAGGCCCGTGCGCACCGCGAGGTAGCCGGCGTGCGGTCCGCCGAAGCCCATCGGCACGCCGAAGCGCTGGCTGGTACCGACCACCACGTCCGCGCCGAGCTCACCGGGCGAGGTGATCAGAGTGAGAGCGAGCAGATCGGCGGCCACCACGGCGAGGGCCTTGTTCTCGTGCGCGAGCGCGATGACGGCAGCAGGATTCCAGATCCGGCCGGAGGCGCCGGGGTACTGCACGAAGATGCCGAAGTAGTCGCCGAGGTCCTCGGCGGTGCTGTTCTCATCCAGGGGCAGCACGGCCAGTTCGATGCCGAGCGCGTGCGCGCGGTTGCCGAGCAGCGCGTGGGTCTGGGGCAGCGCATCCGCGTCGACGATGAACCGGTTCGACGGTGACTTCGACGCGCGGCGGGCCAGCAGCATGCCCTCCACCACGGAGGTCGACTCGTCGAGCATCGAGCCGTTCGCGGTGGCCATGCCGGTGAGGTCGGCGACCATGGTCTGGAAGTTGATGATGGCTTCGAGCCGGCCTTGGCTGATCTCGGGCTGGTATGGCGTGTAGGCCGTGTACCAGCTGGGGTTCTCCAGCACGTTGCGCTTGATCACGGCGGGCGTGATCGTGTCGTAGTAGCCGAGCCCGATCATCGAGCGCTTCACGGTGTTCTGGTCGGCCAGGGCGCGGAGCTCCTGGATGGCCTCCCGTTCGGTGGCGGCGGGCGGCAGTGTGCTGTCGCCCTCGCGGCGGAACTGTTCCACCTGGATGGTGGCGGGCACGGCCGCGTTGACGAGCGACTCGACGCTGGTGTGGCCGAGGATGGCCAGCATGCGGGACTGTTCGGCGGCATCGGTGCCGATGTGACGCTGGGTGAAGGGCTGCGACATGTGGAGGGAGGCTCTTTCCGGGGTCTGGTTCACGCGTGCTGTTGTGGAGGGAATTGCTTATTCGCCGATGATGGCGGTGTACTCGGCGTAGCTCAGCAGCGCCGGCAGGGCCTCGAACGTGACCTTGATGAGCCAGCCCTCGCCGAGCGGGTTGCTGTTGACCAGCTCAGGGCTGTCCACGACGGCGTCGTTGATCGCGGCAACGATGCCGTCGATGGGAGCGAAGAGTTCGCCCACCGACTTGGTCGACTCGATCTCGCCGACGACGGTGCCGGAGGCGACGGAACTGCCGACCTCGGGGAGTTCGACGAAGACGACGTCGCCGAGCTTGTCTGCGGCGTAGGCGGTGATGCCGATGGTGGCGGTGTCGCCGTCAAGGAGCACCCACTCGTGCTCTGCGGTGTACAGGAGTTCGGTCTTGTCGGCCAAGGGGTTTCCTCTCAAAGGGGTTGATCACAGGGGGATGGATCAGATCTGGGGGCTGCGCGATGGTTCGGCAGCGGGTGCGGATGCCCGGGGCCGGGTCATCCGTTCGCCGATGCTTACTTGCGGCGCTTGTAGAACGGCAACGCGATGACGGTGGCCGGCGACCGAGTGCCGCGCACGTCGATGAACACCTCGGTGTCGAGCCGGGCGAGGGCCGGCGGCAGGTAGGCCATAGCGATCGGGTAGCCGAGGGTGGGCGAGAGCGCGCCGCTGGTGATGACACCCTCGGGCTCGGTGGCGTCGGCGCTGCGGAAGATCTGGTAGCCGGCGCGGCCGGCGCGTTTGCCGGCCGAGACCAGGCCGACGAGCACGGGGGCGTCACCGGCCGGGCCTTCTTCGCTTGCGGTGCGGCCCACGAAGTCGGTGGGCTTGGCGAGGTTGACGACCCGGCCGAGGCCCGCCTGGGCGGGGTAGGTGGAGGTGGTGAGTTCGTGGCCGTAGAGCGGCATGCCGGCTTCCAGGCGAAGTGTGTCGCGGCTGGCGAGCCCGGCCGGGACCAGGTCGTGCGGGGCGCCGGCGGCGACGATCGCGTCCCACAGGGCGAGGGCATCCGATGCTGGCAGGTACAGCTCGAAGCCGTCTTCTCCGGTGTATCCGGTGCGGGCGACGAGCATCGAGGTGCCCTCGAAGGTGGCGGTGAGCGCGCGGTAATAGGGCAGGGTGGCAACATCGCCCTCGGTGCTGAGGCCGGCCGTGGCCTGCACGATGGCCAAGGAGTTCGGTCCCTGGACGGCGATGAGGGCTGTGTCGTCGCTCTCGTCGGTGACGGTCACGTCGAACCGGGCGGCCCGCCGGCTGAGTGCGTCGAGGGCCTGATCGTGGTTGCCGGCGTTGGCCACGACGAGGAAGTCGGTGTCTCCGGTGCGGTAGACGACGAGGTCGTCGATGATGCCGCCGCGGCTGTTGAGCAGCAGGCTGTACTTGGCCTGCATCAGGTCGATCACCGACAGCCGTCCGGCCAGGGCGTGGTCGAGGAACTCGCCGGCTTGGGGCCCGCTGACCCGGATCTCGGCCATGTGCGACAGGTCGAACAGGCCCGCGGCCTTGCGTACCGCGTGGTGCTCGGCCAGGTCGCTGGAGTAGCGCACGGGCATCTGCCAGCCGGCGAAGTCAGTGAAGCTGGCGCCGGCGGCCACATGGGCTGAGTGCAGCGGCGAGAACCGTTCGGTTGCCGCAGGTGCGGAAGCGGGCTCCGGGTTGATGCCGTCCGGATTGGAACTGTCGGGGCTGGTGGTGTCAGGGCTGGCCGAGGTCATGGAGTTCTCCGGGTCGTCGCCTGGCGTGGGCCTGGCGAGTTGCTCCGGGGCTCGTTCGAACCCCGTTGGGAACTCCCCCTCTGTCGTCAGGCCTGAGAGCTTCGCCGGACGCTTGCGCGGTGCCGGCTTTCACCATGGGCGGGACTTGGCAGTTCTGACCGGTTCGGGTGCGCCCGAGCCGGACGCGTTGTGCTCGTCCGCTTTTCAGAGTGGCCCGTTCGATGCGGTACGAGTACCTGAGAGATTGTCGGGGAGGATTGCTCCTTCGGTGTTCGCTCGTCTGACGACGTCGAACTCTCCCGCATCGACCGTGTGGCCCAATTTTCAATTGAAGTAACTGGAAGGAGTCTACCGGACCCCTCAGCCCGTGAAGCTTGGCCGCTCTCGCGAGAAAGTCTTCGAGAGCCCTACGGAGAGACCCCTGCGCGGGGTTCAGTGTCGGTGGTAGGTGAGACGATCTCACTATGAGTAGCCCCGATCAGGCACCACCGCCAGTTCCAGACGATGACGACGACCACTCTCCGGAACCCGCTCCACCAGATCCACCACCACCCACAC
>NZ_JAODBG010000098.1 GCF_025463825.1 Cryobacterium sp. | reverse complement strand
TTCGGCGGCCATAGCAAGAGGGAAACGCCCGGTCACATTCCGAACCCGGAAGCTAAGACTCTTTGCGCCGATGGTACTGCAGGGGGGACCCTGTGGGAGAGTAGGACACCGCCGGACTTAACTTAGTCAAAATGGCCACCCATTCGGGTGGCCATTTTGCGTTAACGTACGCTGGAGATGTAGTCCGGTACGTCAGCCACACCTACAGGAGATAAACAGTGACCCCCACGGAACGCAACGGGAACGACGCACGCGATAACGGAAGCGGCGACCGTCGAACCGGCGGCTACCAGGGTGGTCGCGGAGGGTCGGACCGGCCCCGCCAGGACGGCGCTCGACCGCCGTACCGTGGAAACACCGGCGGCAACGACCGTCCGCAGCGCGATGGTGAGCGACCTTCCTATCGCGGCAACACCGACCGCCCGCAGCGTGATGGTGAGCGTCCTCCGTACCGCGGCAACTCGGATCGCCCGCAGCGTGATGGTGAGCGTCCTCCGTACCGCGGCAACTCCGACCGGCCCCAGGGTGGCGAGCGGGCACCGTACCGCGGCAACAGCGACCGTCCCTCTTATAACTCCGACCGTCCTCAGCGCGATGGTGAGCGTCCGGCGTACAAGGGCAACTCGGATCGTCCCCAGCGTGACGGAGAGCGTCCTCCCTACCGTGGCAACAGCGATCGACCCGCGTACAAGGGCAACTTGGATCGCCCCCAGCGTGACGGAGAGCGTCCTCCCTACCGCGGGAACAGCGAACGACCCGCGTACAAGGGCAACTCCGACCGGCCCCAGCGTGATGGCGACCGTCCGTCGTACCGGGGCAACTCCGACCGCCCCGCGTACAAGGGCAACAGTGATCGCCCGCAGCGCGACGGCGACCGCCCCGCGTACAAGGGCAACAGCGACCGTCCGGCCTACAACTCGGACCGACCCGCGTACAAGGGCAACTCTGATCGCCCGCAGCGCGATGGTGACCGTCCGGCGTACAAGGGCAGCAGTGACCGTCCCGCGTACAAGGGCAACTCTGATCGTCCGCAGCGCGATGGTGACCGTCCGGCGTACAAGGGCAACAGCGACCGTCCCGCGTACAAGGGCAACTCCGACCGCCCGCAGCGCGACACCGAGAACAAGCCGTGGCTGAAGGACAGCGCCCGCGGCGGATCGCCGACCCGCGCCGGCGCCCCGCGCGACGCCGGCAAGAAGCTGTGGACCCGCGAAGGCGCCCCCGCCCGCGGTGACCGCGACGCCCGCGTCGTCGAAGAGGAGATGACCGAAGAGCAGCGCATGCAGCGCGAGCTGCGGTCGGTGCGTCCGCGTCACGACGACCCCGAGCTGCCCGACGACATCACCGCCGACGATCTCGACCGCATCGCCCGCAATGAACTGAAGACCCTCACCAAGGACAACGCCGAGGCCGTCGGCCGCCACCTGGCCATGGCCGCGCGAGTGATCGACGAAGACCCCGAGCTGGCCCACCGCCATGTGATGAGCGCCGCCCGCCGCGCCGGCCGCATCGCCGTGGTGCGCGAAAGCCTGGCCATCACCGCGTACGCCACCGGCGACTTCGCCCTGGCCCTGCGGGAACTGCGCACCTACCGTCGCATCTCAGGTTCCAACGCCCAACTTCCCCTCATGGTGGACAGCGAACGCGGCGTCGGCCGCCCCGACCGCGCCCTGGAGCTCGGCCGTTCGGTCGACCGCTCCACCCTGCCGGCCGGCGTACAGGTGGCCCTGGCCATCGCCATGTCGGGCGCGCGTCTCGACCTGGGCGAGACCGAGGCTGCGCTGAACGAACTCGAGATCGCCCAGCTCGACCCGAAGACGGCCTACTCCTACAGCTCGGAGCTCTTCGCCGCCTACGCCGAGGTGCTCGAAGAACTCGGCCACACCGACGAGGCCGAGGTCTGGAACGAACGCGCCTCCCGCGCCGACGCCGCCCTGAACGGTGACGTCGACGAGACCATTGAGATCGTCGAGCTGGACGACGAAGAGTTCGACGAGGACGACGAGGACGCCGACGCCGAAGGCAACGACGACACTGCCGACGACGACGACACCGCGGACGACGACGACACGGCGGACG
Source organism: Cryobacterium sp. (assembly GCF_025463825.1). Lineage (GTDB taxonomy): Bacteria > Actinomycetota > Actinomycetes > Actinomycetales > Microbacteriaceae > Cryobacterium. The sequence goes on along the minus strand of NZ_JAODBG010000098.1, from coordinate 6,221 downwards.
CAGACAACGCCGACGTGCCCGACGAGCTCGAGGTCGCCGACACCACCATCACCGACACCGAGGACATTGCTTCGCCCGATGACGAATCGACCGACGAATCAACCAGCGAGCCCGACCGATCGACAGAGTCGACCGACCGCGCCACGAGCGTGGACGAAGATCCTGAGACGACGCCCGTTGACTGAGCCGGCCACCCCGCTGGCCGGCATCGACGTGGTCCTCGCAGACCTCGACGGCGTCGTCTATGCCGGCCCGCATGCCATTCCGTTCGCGATCGACGGCCTCAACAAGGCCGCCGAGAGCATCCGGGTGGGCTACATCACCAACAATGCGTCCCGTACGGATGCCTCCGTCGCCGGCCACCTCACCGACCTCGGCCTGACCGTGGCACCGTCCGACGTCGTCACCTCGCCGCAGGCCGCCATGCGGCTGCTCGTGGACCAGGTGCCGGCCGGTTCGCGCATCATGGTCGTCGGCGGCGACGGCCTCGTCGACGAACTGCACAAGCACGGCTTCGAGGTCACCCGGTCCGCCGAGGATTCTCCGGCCGCCGTGGTGCAGGGCTTCTCGCCCGACGTCGGCTGGACCCACCTGGCCGAGGCCTGCTTCGCCCTCAACGCCGGCGTCACACCCGACGGCGAGTACGCCGGCATCCCGTGGATCGCCACGAACACCGACTGGACCATCCCGCAGGCCCGCGGCATCGCGCCGGGCAACGGCACCCTGGTGTCGGCGGTGCACACCGCCGTCGGCCGTCTGCCGCTGGTGGCCGGCAAGCCGGAGATCCCGATCTTCCTCGAGGCGATCAAGCGCTTCGATGCCACCGCTCCACTCTTCATCGGCGACCGGCTCGACACCGATATCCTCGGCGCCAACCGCGCCGGGATCCCGGCCGTGCTGGTGTTGACCGGAATCGACAAAGCCAAGCAGGCCCTCGCGGCTGGCCCGGAGGAGCGCCCCACGTTCATCCTGGATGACCTGCGCCAGCTGCACGAGCCGTACCCGGAGACCGTGTTCTCCAAGGACAAGTCCCAGGCCACCGTCGACGGCGCCTCGGTGCGGCTGAGCGGCGCAGACGTGCAGATCGTGGCCGTGGGCGACGACGGCATCAACCTGTTGCGGGCCGCGTGCGCCGTGATCTGGGCATCCGGCCGGCCGATCTACGGGCTGAACGTTCCGGAGAGTCTCTATCTCGGACGGTAGCCTAGGAACCGTGACTGCAGACGGAGTAGACGAGGCACGGCCGACGCCCGGACGACCGGGGCCGCGCCCCACGCCGTCTGCACCGACGCCACCGCATCTTGCCGCGACGGCACACCCGGACCCGGCCGAGTTCGCTCAGCCCGTGCTCGACGGCGAGCTGACCGCCCGCATCGCGGCCGTCGAGGCCCTGCCCCTCGCGGAGCGGGCTGCGGCGTACACCCAGCTGCACGACAGCCTGCGCGACCACCTTGAAGGTGGCGACGTGCCCCGATCGAAGGCCGAATGACCACCACGAGCACGCCAGAGCCCGACCCCGACCTGGGGAACCAGCACGAGGACCAGCCGGCACCACAGCGGCCCGCGCCGCAGCCGACGAGCGTGCCGGTGACTCCGCCGGCCGCCCCCGCCGCCGAACCTGCCGTCTCACCGACGGGGGAGCAACGGCTGGATTCCGCCCTGTTCGAACGCGGCCTGGTGCGCTCCCGCACCGTCGCCGCCCGGCTCATCGCCGAGGGCCTGGTCACCGTCGACGGCAGCCCCGTCGTCAAGGCCTCCGCCAAGGTGCGCGAGAATCAGGTCATCGCCGTAGCCCCCACCGACCACTACGTCAGCCGCGGTGCCCACAAGCTCGTCGCCGCCCTCGACGCGTTCGAGCTGCCCGTCACGGGTCGTACCGCGATGGATGCCGGCGCCTCCACCGGGGGCTTCAGCCAGGTGCTGCTTGAACGCGGTGTGGCCCGGGTCATCGCCGTCGACGTGGGCCACGGCCAGCTCTCACCCACCATCAGGGCTGACAAGCGGGTCGTGCTCGTCGAGGGTTTCAACCTGCGTTACGCAACCGCCGAGACCATCGCGGGCGCCTCCGGCGTGACCGACCGCCCGGACCTCGTCGTGGGCGACCTCTCCTTCATCTCCCTCACCACCGTGCTGCCCGCACTCGTCGCCACCGCGTCGGTCGGCGCCGACTTCGTGCTGCTGATCAAGCCGCAGTTCGAGGTGGGCCGCGGCGGCATCCGGGAGGGTGTCGTGCACAACCCGGGGCTCCGCGCCGACGCCGTCTCCGGGGTGCTCTGGGCCGCCTGGGACCTCGGCTTGAAGGTGAACGGCCTGATCGCATCCCCGATCGCGGGCGCCGCCGGCAACCACGAGTATCTCGTGTGGCTGAGAAGGAAAACCGGCAGCAATCCGACAGAATGGATCGACCGGATAACCGCACTGGTGGGAGCGTGACGAGCATGACCGCAACGCCCAGGCACATCCTCGTCGTCGCCCACACGGGCCGGCAGGACTCCCTCGAAGCGGCGGCCACGGTGTGCGAGCAGCTCATCGCCGCCGGCGCCGTGCCGGTGCTGGCCGCCGACGAACGCGCCGACCTGCTGGCGTCCTGCCCTCAGCTGAACGGCAGCATCGCCATCCTGGGCGAAACCGTGCACGCCACCGACCTGGAGCTCGTGATCGTGCTCGGCGGCGACGGCACCATCCTGCGCGCCGCCGAAATCGTGCGCGGCTGCTCCGCCCCGCTGCTGGGCATCAACCTCGGCCACGTCGGCTTCCTTGCCGAAAGCGAACGCGACGACCTCGGCGAGGCCGTGCGCCGCGCCCTGTTGCGCGACTACCTCGTCGAAGAGCGAATGGCCCTGTCGGTGCGGGTGAAGGTGGACCAGGAAGTCGTCTACGAGACCTGGGCGCTCAACGAAGCCACCGTCGAAAAGGGCAGCCGGCAGCGGATGATCGAGGTGATCATCGAGGTCGACGGCCGGCCGCTCTCCGCCTTCGGCTGTGACGGCGTGGTGCTGTCCACCCCTACCGGGTCGACCGCGTATTCATTCTCCGCCGGCGGTCCCATCGTCTGGCCCAGCCTGGACGCCCTGCTGCTCGTGCCGCTGAGCGCCCACGCGCTCTTCGCCCGGCCGCTCGTGGTCGGCCCGGACTCGTCTCTGGCCGTTGAGGTGCTCGCGCGCACCGAAAGCACCGCGGTGCTCTGCGCCGACGGCCGCCGCGTCTTCGACCTGCCGCCGGGCGCGCGCGTGATCGTGCGCCGTTCCCCGGTGCCGGTGCGCCTGGCCCGCCTGCACAGCGGCCCGTTCACCGACCGCCTGGTGAACAAGTTCAACCTGCCCATCACGGGCTGGCGGGGCCCGGTTGGCCGGGAATGAGGCGCTGACATGATCGAAGAACTGGTGATCCGCGACCTGGGTGTCATCCGTGAGGCGACCCTGCCGCTGGGCCCCGGTTTCACGGCCATCACCGGCGAGACCGGTGCCGGCAAGACCATGGTGGTCACCGCGCTCGGCCTGTTGCTGGGCGAACGCGCCGATCCCGGCACCGTGCGGGCCGGCCAGCCGCAGAGCTGGGTGGAGGGCCGGTGGTTGATCAATCCCGACGGACCCGTCGCCCAGCGGGTGCGGGACGCCGGGGGAGACCTCGACGGCCTGGAGCTGTTGCTCAGCCGCTCGGTCTCGGCCGAGGGTCGCAGCCGCGCCGTCGTCGGCGGCCGCAGCGCCCCCGCCGGGGTGCTCGGCGACCTCGGCGGCGACCTCGTCGTCGTGCACGGCCAGTCCGACCAGGTACGCCTGCGCTCCGCATCCGCCCAGCGCGACGCCCTCGACCGGTTCGCCGGCGCCGAACTCACCGAGGTGCTCACCGACTTCCAGCACGCCTACCACCGCTGGCACGCCAACCAGACCGACCTGGACCTGCTCGTCACCGAGCAGGACCGCCGCGCGCGCGAAGCGGAAGACCTGCGCCTGGCGATCGCGGAGATCGAAACAGCCGCCCCGCAGCGCGGCGAAGACGACGAACTCGCCAGCCGGGCCGAACGGCTCGGCAACCTCGAGGAACTCCGGCTCGCCGCCGCGCAGGCTCGCGAACTGGTCTCCGCCGAGGAGAGCACCGACGACACCCCGGATGTGGTGGCCCTGCTCGAAGCCGCCCGTCGCCAACTCGAGAAGGTGGCCGGCCACGACCCGGTGCTGCCGCCGCTGGCCGAAGCCATCGCCGATGCCGGGTTCATCGTCGCCGACATCGCCGCGCAACTCTCCAGCTACCTCGCCGGCCTCGACGCCGACGGCGCCCGGGAACTCGAGGTGGTGCAGGAACGCCGCGCCGAGCTGTCCGTGCTCTCCCGCAAGTTCGCGGGCGGCCTCGACGAGGCCATCGACTTCCTAGACACCGGCAGCAGCCGCCTGGTCGAACTCGACAGCGACTCCGACCGGATCGAGGCCCTCCGCGCCGACACCGCCGCCGACCACGACCTCGTGCAGCGCCTCGCCGACCAGCTCACCGGCATTCGCGCCGCCGCCGCCGCCGCCCTCGGCACCGCCGTCACCACCGAACTGGCCGCGCTGGCCATGTCGAACGCCCGCCTCGTCGTCGAAGTCGACCGGCAGGACGTCGTGACCGCCACCGGCCACGACGTGGTGCGCATCCTGCTTCAACCGCACGCCGGCGCGGAACCGCGTACCCTGGCCCGCGGTGCCTCCGGCGGTGAGCTCTCCCGGGTGATGCTCGCCATCGAGGTGGTCATCAACGCGACCGACCCCGTACCCACCTTCGTGTTCGACGAGGTCGACGCCGGCGTGGGCGGCGCCGCCGCGATCGAGATCGGCCGCCGACTCGCCCGGCTGGCCGAAACCGCGCAGGTGATCGTGGTCACCCACCTGGCCCAGGTGGCAGCCTTCGCCGGCAACCACCTCAGCGTGGTGAAGGACAGCGACGGCTCGGTCACCGCGAGCAGTGTGCGCCAGCTCGCCGGCGATGCGCGCGCTGCCGAGATGGCCCGGCTGCTCTCCGGCCTGCCCGATTCGACGAGCGGCCTCGAGCACGCCCGCGAACTGATCGAGCTTGCCCGCACCACTCGCTCCAACTGAAGGCCCCCGCTAGGTGATAGGATCGAAGCCCGTGGTGAACAATATAAACGCGGACAAATCAGACGACATTACGAAGCACATTTTCGTGACCGGTGGTGTCGTTTCTTCATTGGGTAAAGGCCTGACGGCGGCAAGCCTCGGCAACCTGCTCACTGCTCGCGGACTGCGCGTTGTGATGCAGAAACTCGACCCCTACCTCAACGTCGATCCTGGAACGATGAACCCGTTCCAGCACGGCGAAGTCTTCGTCACCGACGACGGCTCCGAAACCGATCTCGACATCGGCCACTACGAGCGATTCCTGGATATCAACCTCACCCAGGCGGCGAACGTCACCACCGGTCAGGTGTACTCGCAGGTCATCGCCCGGGAACGCCGCGGCGAGTACCTCGGCGACACCGTGCAGGTCATCCCGCACATCACTGATGAGATCAAGCGCCGGATGCGCCTGCCCGCCGAAGGCAAGAACGCTCCGGACGTCATCATCACCGAAATCGGCGGGACAGTGGGCGATATCGAATCGCAGCCGTTCCTCGAATCGGCCCGCCAGGTGCGCCAGGACATCGGCCGCACCAACGTCTTTTTCCTGCATGTCTCCCTGGTTCCGTACATCGGACCGTCCCAGGAACTGAAGACCAAGCCAACCCAGCACTCCGTCGCCGCATTGCGCTCGATCGGTATCCAGCCCGAAGCGATCGTTATCCGCTCGGACCGTGAAGTGCCGGACGCCATGCGGGAAAAGATCGGCCGGATGTGCGACGTCGACATCGACGCCGTAGTCAACGCAGCCGATGCGCCCAGCATCTACGACATCCCCCAGACCCTGCACACCCAGGGCCTTGACTCCTACATCGTGCGTGCCCTGGATCTTCCCTTCAAGGACGTGGACTGGACCAGCTGGGACAAGCTGCTTGAAGCCGTCCACAACCCCAAACACCACGTCGAAATTGCCCTGGTGGGCAAGTACATCGACCTGCCGGACGCCTACCTGTCCGTGACCGAGGCCCTGCGCGCCGGCGGTTTCGCCAACGACACCAAGGTCAAGATCCGCTGGGTCCCCTCGGACGAATGCGAAACCCGCGAAGGCGCCATCCAGGCCCTCGACGGCGTCAATGCCATCTGCGTGCCCGGCGGCTTCGGCATCCGCGG
>NZ_JAODBG010000055.1 GCF_025463825.1 Cryobacterium sp. | reverse complement strand
GCCGAGCCTCGATGGCTCCCGGGTTCGCCCGGTCCAGCAAAGTGGCCGTGACGGTACCTTCGATCATGTCTCCTGACACCACGACGAGGGAGATGTCTTCCACGGCAAGGTTGGGGATCAAGGCCCGCAGCGCGTCTTCGCCGGCTCGCTTGCTCTTGGCGACGGGCTCGTACTCGGGCATGGTGGGCACGGTTTCGATAAAGTGCGCCTGGTGGCTGGTGACAAATACCACACGCGATCCTGGCGGGAACACCGGCAAGGCGGCGTTGAGCAGGTTCACCTGGGCGTTCCGGTTCAGCTTCAACGCGTAGTCCTCGGCCATGCCGCTTTCCATGCCGCCGGAGGCGTTCATCACGAGGATGTCGAGTCCGCCGTACTCGGCGCGGATGGTGTCGAACATGGCCGTGACGGACTGCGGGTCGGTGAGGTCGGCACCGACGGTGATGGCCGTGCCGCCCGCCTCGCGGATGGCGGTGGCGAGCTTGTTCGCACGCGCTTCCTTGTTGCGGTAGTTGATGACGACCTTGGCGCCGGCCTCGGCGAAGTAGGCGACGGTGTCGGCTCCGATCCCCCGGGACGAACCCGTGACGAGGATGCGCTTTCCGGAAAGGCTGCCGGGCTGGAGGGGATTCATCGAAGGTGTGCTCACGGTCATAAAGACTATCAACATGCCTTGGCCCCGCTGGTGCTACCTTCGCTACAAACCGACGCTGGAGGGGTTGCGGGATGGTGGATTTAACGGACTACCTGTGGATCGCATGGCTGGTGTTCATCCTGGTCTGCGTCATCATCGAGCTGCTCACGCTGGACTTCACATTTCTGATGATCGCCGTCGGCAGCGTCGCGGGCCTCGGCGCGAACCTTCTCGGCTGGGACTGGTGGGTGCAGATCCTGGTCGCCGCCGCCGTGTCGGTGCTCTTGCTCCTGCTCATCCGTCCCGTCCTGTTGCATGCCATGGCCCGGCAGAGCGCCGACGTGCCGCCCAGCAATGTCGCCGCACTGATCGGCATGGGCGGCCGGGTCTCCTCCACCGTCGGTGACCTCGGCGGGCTGGTGAAGCTCGACAACGGGGAGACCTGGACGGCGCACCTCTCCCCCGGCCAGGCGGCCGTACCCATCGACCCGGGTCACCGGGTGCGGGTCCTGGCCATCGACGGGTCCACCGCCTTCGTCACCCCCGCCGAAAGGAGCTAGTCCAGTGCCCCCTCCCGACCAACTCATCCTCCAACTCTTCGTCCTGGTCCTGGTCATCGTCGTCCTGGTCTTCGTCGTTGTCGTGCTCGTGCGCACCATCCGCATCATCCCCCAGGCCAGTGCGGGCGTCGTGGAACGCCTGGGCAAGTACCACAAGACCCTGATGCCGGGACTGAACATCCTGGTGCCCTTCATCGACAGGGTGCGCCCGCTGATCGACATGCGCGAGCAGGTGGTGTCCTTCCCGCCCCAGCCGGTGATCACCGAGGACAACCTGGTGGTCTCGATCGACACCGTGGTCTACTTCCAGGTGACGGATGCGCGCGCCGCCACCTACGAGATCGCCAACTACCTGGGCGCCGTCGAGCAGCTCACCACCACGACGCTGCGCAACGTGGTCGGCGGACTCAACCTCGAGGAGGCCCTGACCAGCCGCGACAACATCAACGGGCAGCTGCGGATCGTGCTGGATGAGGCCACCGGCAAATGGGGCATCCGGGTCGGCCGGGTGGAGCTGAAGGCCATCGACCCACCGCACTCCATCCAGGACTCGATGGAGAAGCAGATGCGCGCCGAACGCGACCGCCGAGCCCTGATCCTCACGGCGGAAGGCACCAAGCAATCCGCGATCCTCACCGCCGAGGGTGCCAGGCAGGCCGCGATCCTGCAGGCGGAAGGGCAGGCCAAGGCGGCCGTGCTGCGGGCGCAGGGTGAGGCCCAAGCCATCACCACGGTGTTCAAGGCCATCCATGACGGCGACCCCGATCCGAAGCTGCTCGCCTACCAGTACCTGCAGACCCTGCCCAAGCTCGCCGATGGCAGTGCGAATAAGCTGTGGATCGTGCCGAGCGAACTGACGGAAGCCATGAAGGGCATCGGGCGCGCCTTCGGCCCGAACCCGGTGACCGACCCGACCGCACCGCCCGGCCCCGAACCGGCCGGGCCGGCGGGAGAAACATCGGTGCCCCGTCGTGAGCCCTGACCTGGCCGCCTACCTCGCACCGGCGGGACCGAGAATCCTCGCGCACCGGGGTCTGAGCCTGGAGGCGCCGGAGAACACCCTGCTGGCGTTCGTCGCCGCGCTCTCCGCGGGGGCGACGCATCTCGAAACCGATGTGCACGCCAGCAGCGACGGGGTGGCGGTCCTCAGCCACGACCCGACCCTGCCCAACAAGGGGCCGGCCCTGAACCGGCTGACCATGGCGCAGCTGGCGCGGATCGACCTGGGCCGGGGCCAGACCTATTGCTCCCTCGCCGAGGCCCTCGCCGCGTTCCCTGCAGCGCTGTTCAACGTCGACATCAAGTCTGCCGACGCCGTCCTCCCGGCCGCGCAGGCCATCCACACCGCCCAGGCCGGCCACCGGGTGCTGCTCACCTCGTTCTCGGAGACGCGGCGCCGACGGGTCGTGCGGGCCGCGCCGGGCACGGTCAGTTCCGCCTCCGCCGCGGGGGTGGCGGTGCTCCTGGTGGCCGTCGCGCTCCGCCAGCACTGGGCGCTTCGCTGGCTCTCCCGCGGGGTCAGCGCCATCCAGGTTCCTGAGCACGCCGGTCCGCTGCGGATCGTGACCCCCCGGGTCATCCGGCGCATGCACGCCATCGGCATCGAGGTGCACGTCTGGACCGTCAACGATCCGGCCCAGATGCGGCGGTTGCTGGCGTTGGGCGTCGACGGGCTGGTGACCGACCGCTGTGACCTGGCCGCACGCCTGGCGCACTCCCCCGGCAGCCACGCCCTAGGGGACACCGGCTAGGCTCCACGGACCGGCCTGTTCCTGAGAGAACCCCGCCAGATCAGCGATGACGGAAAGATAACGTCCAGCTTCATGGTTTACAACTAGGTAGGCATCGCGAGAGGAGACCACACGATGGCAGATCGTAGTTTACGTGGAATGAGATTGGGTTCACAGAGCCTGCAGAGCGAAGAGGGCGTGACCTTTTCCCCACGCGTCAGTCACACGTACTTGTGTGCAACGTGTGCGCGCGAGACGGTGATGATTTTCTCCGCCGAGGCGGAAGCACCCGACGAATGGGAGTGCCGGTTCTGCTCCCAGACCGCAACCCGGCTGGTCGATTCGAAGCCCGTGGTCGTCGACCACTCCGACGAGAAGATCGCCCGCACCCACTGGGACATGCTCCTGGAGCGTCGCACCCGGGCCGAGCTCGAAGAACTACTGGAGGAACGCCTGACGGTCCTGCGGCAGCGTCGAGGCCAGAAGGTCGGAGCGTAACGACCGCCGGGAAGCCCAGCTTCCCGCCACCTGTGAGAAACGGCGCCGGCTAACCCCGGCGCCGTTTTCGTATCCGGGCCCGGTCGGGCGCAAGCTGCGGCGCCGGCAACCGGAGCCCGGTGGCCGGGCGCGCGGTGCGGCCGGTCCGGAGGCAGAACAGCAGGCCGGCCAGCCCGACACCGGAGACGAACCACTCCACCAGGCGACCGATGGTCATGGCGGGGGTGTCCGTGGTGCTGAGCGGAACCGTCTGGACCATGGCGCCGGCTTCCCAGGTGGGGAGGCTGTCGAGGGTCTTCCCGTCGGGCGTGATGATGGCGCTGGTGCCGACGGTGGAGATGTTGACGACGGTCCGGCCGGCCTCGATGGCGCGCAACCGCGCGATCGCCAGCTGCTGGACCGACTCGTCGGTACGGCCGAAATCGGCGTTGTTGGTCTGTGCGAGGATGACCTCGGCGTCATCGGCGATCATCTCCTGGACCAACTGGTCGTCGGCGATGTCGAAGCAGATGGCGATGCCCGCCATGATCCCGTTGATGTCGAAGACGTTGTCCCTGGTGCCGATCTCATAGTCCCGGGAGACCAGATCAATCAACTCTGGAGCGAACGGCCGCCAAAAGGCCCGGTCGGGCATGTATTCGGCGAACGGCACCGGGTGCACCTTGTCATACAGATCCACCGCGCCCTCCCCCGCCTCCCACAGCAGGGAGGTGTTGTAGTACTTGCCCGAGCGCTCCGTGATGGTACCGGCGATCAGCGGCGCAGCCATGGCCTGGCTGATGTAGTCGGCCACGCGGGCCGAATCAGCGGAGCGGAGCGGGTCGACGTCGATACCGTTCTCCGGCCAGACGACGAAGTCCACCGGGTCCCCCACGAGCGGCAGCGTGGCGGAGACGTGGTCGGACAGGATCTGGCCTGGGGCGTTCTGGGCGAACAGGCCGGCATCCGAGGCGCCCTGCACCGCCGCGATCCGGGAGGTGCCGCTCTGCACTGTGGGCCAGGCCGGAAAGGCCAGCAGCGTAGCGACGGCCGCCACGGCGATGGCCCCACGGACGCCGATGCGCACGTGCGGTTCGCGGCCCAGCTGCAGCACGAGCGCGCAGAGCCACACGATCAGGAAACTGAGCCCGGACATGCCCACCCACGCGACGAGCCCGCTGAACGGGCTCTCGGACTGTGACATCGCCACCCGTCCCCAGGAGAAACCTCCGTAGGGCCAGACCGCGCTGATCGCCTCCCGTGCCGTCCACAGCCCGGCAACGGCCACCGGAACCAGCCCCAGCCGGCCGGCCGTGGTCGGCCAGACCCGGGGGCCGGTATTCATGACCACCGCCGTGAGCGCCAAGCCGACGGCGAAAAAGATCGACTCCAGGCCGGCGAGGGCCAGCCACGGTACCGGTCCGAGGTACAGGGTGAGCCAGCTGATGTGGATGAGCCAGAACGAGAGCCCAGCGACCAGGCCAACGAGAAGCCCGGTCCAGGGGCCGCGGCCGACGAGGGCGAGCAGCATCAGGGTCACGCCGATGGGCGCGAGAATCCACCAGGACCGGTCCGGGAACCCGCCGTCCAGGATGGCGCCGGCAGCGGCAGCGAGCAGGATCGCCGCCCAGAGGGGCAGGGCGCTGCTACGCGGTCTGGCTGTCTTCACTTCGACAGCCTATGCGACCGAGGAATACGCCACGATGCCGCGGCGGATGGAGTCCATGGCGACGCGGGCGGTGCGCCCGACGGGGCCGTCCGCCACCAGGGACAGCTGGTCGAGCAGGTCGATGGTCTGTTTGGTCCAGCGCACGAAGTCCCCCGCGGCCATCTCGGCCTCCTCGAGCACCAAGCCGAGCGAATCGCTCCTGGCCCATTTCCACATGGCCAGGCTGAGACCGCCCGCCAGCGGGTTGCTGCCGGGAAGCTTGTGGTCGCGCTCGAGATCGTCCAACTGGCTCCAGAGCGTCTGGGTGGCATCCATCGCCGGCCGGAAAGGGCCCTTGGGCAGGTACCGCTCGTCGGTGAGTCCCTCATCGCGGCGCGGCTCGAACACCAGGGCGCAGGCCATCGCGGCCAGGCTGGGCGCGTCGAGGGAATTCCACAGGCCGCGCCGGAGCGATTCGGCGACGAGCAGGTCCCGGTCGGCGTAGATTCGGCGGAGGATCCGGCCGCTCTCGCTGAGGGTGACCGTGCGGCCCTCGCCGGGCAGCAGGTAGCCGAACTCGAGGAGTACGTCGGTGACCCTGTCGAACACCCGCGCCACGGCGCCGGTGCGGGCCGTGATCTGGCTGGTCAGCGCCTCGGTCTCCCGGGTCAGCTTCCACCAGCGGGCGGCCCAGCGCGCGTGCGCCTCCCGCTCGGGGCAGCTATGACACGGGTGCGAGCGCATTCGCTTCCGCAGGGCGGCCAGTTCCTTCTGGCGGCGGTCGCGGCCTCGCGCGTTGGAGTCCGCGGCCGCGTTCTCCCGCTCGAGGTCGGAGAGCCGGCGGCGGATGCCGGAGTATTCCGTGAAGTCACCGAGGTGGCAGGCCATCGAAGTGGCGTAGCCGTGCAGGGACGCCTGCTGCTGGCGCACCCGGCGGGCCAGGTCGACCACCGCACGGTCAGCCTGGAACTGCGCGAACGAGGACTCCAGCACCTCCCTGGTACGTTCCCGGCCGAACTGGTCGATCAGGTTGACCGCCATGTTGTAGGTCGGCTTGAAGCTCGAGTTCAGCGGGTAGGTGCGGCGGGAGGCCAGCGAGGCGACCGCCTGCGGGTCCAGGCCCTGTTGCCACTGGATGACGGCATGCCCTTCGACGTCGATGCCGCGCCGCCCGGCCCGGCCCGTGAGTTGGGTGTACTCCCCCGGGGTGATCGGCACCCGGGCTTCACCGTTGAACTTTTCGAGTTTGTCGAGCACCACCGTCCGCGCGGGCATGTTGATCCCCAGCGCCAGCGTTTCGGTGGCGAAAACCGCCTTCACCAGCTTTTTTTGAAAGAGTTCCTCGACAACCTCCTTGAACGCGGGCAGGAGGCCGGCGTGGTGCGCGGCGACACCGCGTTCGAGGCCGTCCAGCCATTCCCAGTAGCCGAGCACTGCGAGGTCCTCGTCGAGGAGAGTGCGGCAGCGCTCGTCGACGATCTGACGGATCTCATCGCGCTCGGCGGTGTCGGTGAGGCGCACGCCGGCCCGGAGGACCTGGCGGACCGCCTGGTCGCAGCCGACCCGGCTGAAGATGAAGAAGATGGCGGGCAGCAGGTGCTTGCCCTCGAGCAGCCGAACGATCTCGGCCCGGTCCATCCGGCCGGCGTCCGACTGGATCCGCTGCTGGTGATAGCGGTTCTGGTTGGAGCCGCGGCGGCCGCGGCCGGAGCGGTCAAGGACCGGGCGTCCGCCGGACTGGGCCAGCCGCGCCAGTTCCGGGTTGACCCGGTGCGTCGCGGCCAGGCCCGACGAGTCGAACAGGTCGAGCATCTTGCTCTTGACCAGGACGTGTTGGTCCAGCGGTACCGGGCGTTCCTCGGAGACGATCACATCGGTGTCGCCCCGCACCGCCTGCAGCCAGTCACCGAATTCCTCGGCGTTGGACACAGTGGCGCTCAGCGACACCATCCGCACCGACTGCGGCAGGTGGATGATGACCTCTTCCCAGACGGCTCCGCGGAACCGATCGGCGAGGTAGTGCACCTCGTCCATGATGACGAACGCGAGGTTCGCCAAGAGGTCGGAGTCCGCGTACAGCATGTTGCGGAGCACCTCGGTGGTCATCACCACGATCCGGGCGCCGGCATTGACGTTGGTGTCGCCGGTGAGGAGCCCCACCTGGTCGGCGCCGTACTCGGAGACGAGTTCCTGGAACTTCTGGTTGCTGAGCGCCTTCATCGGGGCGGTGTAGAACACTTTCGCGTTGGGCTGCTGCATGGCCAGGAAGATGGCGAACTCGGCTACGACGGTCTTCCCGGCACCGGTCGGGGCGGCGACAAGGACACTGTTGCCGGCCTCGAGCGAGGCGCCGGCGGCGAGCTGGAACGCGTCCAGGTCGAAGCGCAGGCCGCGCCGGAAGGTCTCGAGCCTGGGGGTCTGGGCGCGCAGGCGAGCTGCCGTGTACCGGTCCGCCGGCGACTGAATGTCTGTCATCTGGTCATGCGCTAGAGCGCCAACTCCCGTTCGAGGGCGAGGGCGCGCCGGGCGGCACGCCGATCGTGCAGGTAGGCCACCCCGTACGCCGCGAAGTACAGCAGGACCATCGGGACGGCGAGCATGAACATCGAGACCACGTCGGCGGCGGGGGTGGCGATGGCCGTGAAGAGGATGATCACCAGCACGGCGACGCGCCAGGACTTGATAATCGATTGGGCGCTGATCACCCCGGCGAAGTTCAGCAAGACCACGAGGACCGGCAGCACGAAAGCGATCCCGATCGCGACCATGAGTTTGAGGGTGAAGTCCAGGTAGTTCTGGGCGTTGATGAACGCGGCGTCTTCCGGAGGCGCGAAGCTGGTCATGAGGCCGACGATCTGCGGGAGCACGTACCAGCCGGCGGCGCAGCCGGCGAGGAAGAGCGGGACGGCCGTGAGGACGAAACCGTAGACGTACTTCTTCTCACCCCGGGTCAGGCCGGGCATGAGGAATGCGAAGATCTGGTACAGCCAGACCGGGCTGGAGATCACCAGCCCGACGTAGAACGCGATCTTCAGCCGCAGGTCGAAGGCGGAGGTGATGTCCGGATAGTTGATCTGGGCGTTCCGGTTCTGCGCCTCGATGATGGCGTAGATGGGCTGGCGCAGGGCATCCCAGACACCCTCGGAGAGCATCCAGCCGATGATGCCGCCGATGAGAATGCCGGCTGCGGCGCGGAACAGGCGCTTCCGAAGCTCGACGAGGTGCTGGCCGAGCGACATCGTGCCGGCCCGGTTCGCACGCTTGGAGGTGCGGACGGACACGGGTTCAGGACTTCGTCTGGTCGCCAGGGCCGACGGGGCGGGACGTGCCGTCAGTGGTGTCCGGGCGCGCCGCGGTTCCGGCGGTGTCGGCGGGCTCGTCGACGGCGTCGCTCTTGATCTCGCTCTTGAAGATCTTCATCGACTGGCCGAGGCTGCGGGCGAGGCCGGGCAGCTTGGGCGCACCGAACAACAGCAGGATGACGACGAGGATGATCAGGAAGTGCCATCCGGTCAGATTGCTCAACATGGGGGTCGATCCTCTGGCTTGTAGGGAGTGTGTTGGAGTAGTTTACCCCGGCCGATTGCGAGATCCCGACGGTGCGCCCGCCGGTGCGCCCGGCCGATCCGGGCCTGGTCGATCGCCGCCGCGAGCTCACGCCGGTTCCGGAAGACCGCGGGGCGGAAACGGGCCCGCGGCAGCTCCCGGTCCAGATCGAGCTCGGCCAGCTGGTCGCCGAGATCCTCCAGGGCGCCGAGGGTGCCCATCAGCTTGCGGAACAGCCGCACGGCGAACCAGGTCAGCATGCCGATCAGACCGGCCGCCAGAAGCGTCCAGATCAGGATCCAGGACCAGACCGGCATCATGGCCGGGCCGTATCCGGAGCGCTCCGGTCGGATTCGGCGTCGTACCGGGCAACGCCGGACGCCGCCCAGTCGGCCACGGTCTGCCGGGCCGCTCCGGGTTCGACGACCGTGACGACCCCGGCCAGGCCGGTGACGAAGCGTTTGAGCCCATGGAAGTGCGAGACCCGGAGGGAGGCGCGGGTGAGGTCTCCCTCGGCAGCCGAGCTGGTGGGCTCTGGACCGTAGTCGGCCAGGAGCCCGAGCGCGGACGCCGGGAGCTCGATGGTGACCGTCAGGTCGTCTGCGGAGCTCACGAACAACGCCCCGGGCTGCTGGGCGTCATCGTCGTGGGTATCGGCCGGGACGAGGGTGGAGGTGAGGGCACTCATCCGGTCCAGCCGGAAGGTGCGCATGGCCCCCCGCAGGTGGCACCAGCCGCGCAGGTACCAGTCATTGTCGACGGACTCGATGCGCACCGGGTCGACCCGGCGGTGCTCGGCGCTGCCGCGGGCACTGAGGTAGTCGAATTCGACCTGCGTACCCGCGCGCACGGCACCCTGGATGACGGAGATCGCGACGTCGGCATCCGTGCGGGACACCGCGAGTTGGCTCGGGGCACCCGTGGAGCTGCGGCTGAGCTTGGCCATCAGCGACGCTATCGCCTCCTTGTCGGCGTTCTCGGGAAGGGCAGACAGGTACTGCAGCCCCGCGATCAGCGCGGCCGCCTCCCGCGCCGAGAACCGGGGCGAATCGTCGATGGCGACCAGGTGGGTGAGCACGATGGTGTCGTTGGTCTCGAATTCGTCCCACTGGATGTCGAAGAGGTCGCCGTGCAGGTATTGCCGGGTCTCCCCCGGCACACCGGACATGGCGATGAGGTTGACGGCGTCCCTGACCCGCTCGGGCGTGACCCCGAAATGCTCGGCCACGGCGGCAACGCTCACCCGGTCGTGGTCCATCAGGTACGGCACGAGGGAAAGCAGGAAGGTGAGCTTGTCCGAGGCGCCGAACGCGGCGGGCTTGGCGGTCATCGGTCGGCCTCCGTCGGAATCGTGTGGCTGTCGCGCACCTGGCGCAGGCGCGTCAGCACGGCCTCGCGCAGGGCGGCCGGTGAGCGCACCAGAACCTCGGGGCCGTAGCCGGCCAGCTCGTCAGCGAGGATGTTGAGGTCCGTGTAGTGCAGGTCGACGGTGTCGGCGTCGACTCCGGGCGCGCCGCGTTTGCCGAGCCGCACGGCGGCGTCCGACCCGGCTTCGACAGCGATCGAGGCGGTTTGGGCCTGCCAGAGCGCGTCCAGCTCGGCCAGCGCCCGTTCGCCCTGGCCATCGTCGGCGCGCCGCGCGCCGCCTCCGGGGCGGGCGACTACCGGTCCCACGATCCGGGACAGCAGGAAGGTGCGGGGGGCCGCGGCGTCCTGGTCGGTGCCGTACAGGTGCCAGCGGCCCTCGTGCAGAACCACGGCGAGAGGGGCCACGACCCGGCGGCGTGGTGCGCTCTCCCCCGGTTTGAGGTAGAGGAAGGCAACGACCTGGCCGCGATCCATGGCCTTGCTGAGCGGTTCGAACGAGGATTCCCGTGCCCGAAGGAACGGGGCGTAGCCGACGATCGGATCCGTCGAATCGATCCCGAGGGAATTGAGTTTCGTGAGCGCGCGCCGGGACTCTGCGGAGAGCGATCCCTCTCGCCAGACCGTGGCGGCCAGCTTGAGCAGCATGATCTCGTCCGGGGAGAACGTGATGTCGGCCGGCAGGTCGTACAGCCCCTTGGGGATGCGGTAGCGCAGGTGATGGTTGCTGCCGGGATCGTCGGGCGACTCGATGGTCTCCAGCGGGATGCCGAGCTCCCGGATGTCGTCCTTGTCGCGTTCGAACTGGCGCTCGAGGCTGGCGTTGTCCCCGCCGATCTGGAACCGTTGACGGTAGCCCTGCACCGTGGAGAGGATCTCGCTCTTGGTCAGGCCGATCTGGGTCGCGATCAGCGCGAGGACCAGGCTGAAGAGGCGTTCCTCGACGGTGACGGGATGCTGGTGTTCTGGGGTGGGCGACACGTACGCGATCCTACCGGGGCTTGAGAGGCGGCCGACCCATCCGGTGCGCGTTCCGGATGGGTCGGCGGGGCCGGGGAGCCGAGACGTCTATTCGACGCCCAGGATGTCGACGACGAAGACCAGGGTCGAGTCGGCCGGGATCGTGCCGGTCGCCTCGCTGCCGTAGGCGAGCTCTGGGGGGATCACAACGAGGATCTGCGACCCGATGGTCTGCCCAATCAGGGCTTGACCCAGAGTGGAGATGCCCTTGTCCTCGGCGGTCTCGTCGGCGACCAGCGAGACCGGAGCGTTTTCAGCCCAGGTGGAACCGAACACGCTCTTGTCGCTCCAGATCACGCCGGTGAAGTGAATCATGGTGTTGTCGCCCTTGGCGACCTGCGCGCCGTCGCCCTTCTGGAGGACGGCGACTTCAAGATCGGTGGGCGGCGTTTTGGACGGCACGGTGATGCCGGGGGTGCCGTCCTCGGCCAGGACAACGGCGGGCAGGCCCGCGACGGGCAGCTGGGCCGCACCATCGGCGCGGGTGAGGAAGCTCTTGACGACGTCGATCACGATCACGAGCGAGTCGGTAGTGTCGGCGCCGGTGTTCTCGGCGCCGGGCGCGGTGACCACGGCGATCCGGGAACCCACCTGGGCGCAGAGCAGGCCGTCGGTCAGTCCGCCGGGCATCTCGACGCCGACGGCAAAGGTCTGGGCGCTCTTCTCGTCGTAGGCGCTCTTCTGGATCTCGGCGCCGGAGGTGCCGTCGTAGAGGGAGAATTCGAGTTGCACCTTCTGGCCGTCGACGAGTCCGGGGCCGGTTCCCTCGATGATCTCGCTGCGCTGGGTGGTATCGGTCTTCAGCGGGAACGGGAAGTCGACGGTCGGAACCGCGCCGAAGTCGCCCGTCACCGACACGAGGTCCGACGCGTCCCCTGCGGTCGCCGGCGCCGTGCAGTCCGCTGCCGCCGAGCCTGGGCTGCAGGCGGTCAGGGTCGCGAGCACCAGGCCGGCGGTTGCGATGAGTGCGGGAACTTTACGCACGAGTCCTCATTTCGATACAGGGAAGCGAACAGCGTGATGCTGGTGTGTGAATTGCGGGGAGAGTGCAGGCTCGAGCAGCCTGGTGCGGGCGGCGGGCCGACGACCAGTCTAACCGGCGTCGAGGTCGCGGGCCTTGGAGAGCGCTGCGCCGGTCTCGGCGGTGCGGTTGCGCTTGCGCATCACTTTGGCGCTCACGGAGCGTTCGCCCAGCGCACCGGGCGTCCACAGCTCGACATCGGCGTCGCTGAAGTCGGTTTTCGACGGTCGGCGCTTGAGTTCGGGCAGGATGGTGTCCGGTGCCAGGCGGCGGGCGGCGATGAGGAACCCGGTGTGCCCGATCATGCGGTGATCCGGACGGACCGCGAGACCCTCGACGTGCCAGCCGCGCACCATCGTCTCGTGCGAATCAGGGTTCGTGTAGTCGCCGGTGGCCCGGATGGCTTCGGCCACCCTGGACAACTGGGTCACTGTGGCCACGTAGCAGAGCAGCACTCCCCCAGGCTTGAGGGCGGCGGAGACGACGTCGATGCACTCCCAGGGCGCGAGCATGTCCAGGACGACGCGGTCGACGGACTGGGCCGGCATGGTTTCCGGCAGGGTGTCGGCGAGATCCCCGAGGGTGATGGTCCAGTTCTGCGGGTCGTGGCCCAGGAAAGTGGCGACGTTGGAGCGGGCGACGTCGGAGAATTCTTCGCGGCGTTCGAATGAGGCCAGGGTGCCGGCCGGGCCGATGGCGCGCAGCAGCCAGAGTGACAGCGCGCCGGAGCCGACGCCGGCTTCGACCACGGTGGCGCCGGGGAAGATGTCGGCCTGGGCCAGGATCTGGGCGGCATCTTTGGGGTAGATGATCGCCGCGCCACGCGGCATGCTCATCACGAAGTCGATGAGGAGCGGGCGCAGGGCCAGGTGTTCGACGCCCACATTGTTGGTGACCACCGATGCATCCGGGCGGCCGATGATGTCATCGTGCTCGAGGATGCCCCGGTGGGTGTGGAAGGTCTTGCCCGGGACGAGCGTGATGGTGTTCAGCTTGCCCTTCGGGCCGGTCAGCTGCACTCTGTCGCCGGCGCGGAACGGACCGCTGTTCTGGATGACCTGGTTGTCGCTCATGCGCGGGTTGCGTCCTCGGTGGTAGTGGGGTGGGAATGGGGAGCGGGCCGCCGGGACCCGTACAGCTCGCTGAGGGAGGCCAGCGTGGTGCCGGCCAGGGTGTCCAGACAGGTGTAGTGCTCGCTCGGCTCGATCGGCACCATGTGCGGGACCGCGAGGACGACGGCGCCGGAGGCGACGGCCGCGGCCACGCCGGGCAGGGAGTCCTCGATGGCGACGCAGTGCACAGGATCGACGCCGAGAACCTCTGCGGCCAGGAGGTAGGACTCCGGGTGCGGCTTGCTCTGCTGCACCATGTCGCCGGAGACGATGGTGGTGAAGGCGTCGAAGCCGACCAGGCCGGCGATCTGGCGCGCCATCCGCTGTTCTGACATTGTCACCAGCGCCATCGGAACGCCGGCGGAGTGGAGCTCGGTGAGCAACTCGTGCGCTCCGGGCCGCCACGGGATGCCGGCTGACTCGAGCTGCTCCTGCACCCGGGTGGTCAGGGTGTCGACGATCGCCCGGGCCGGGAGGTCCACTCCCCGGTTCTGCAGGATTGCGGCTGAACCCAGCAGACCGGAACCGACGAGCAGCATGGCGTCGGCGTGGGTCCAGACGCCGCCGAAGGACTCGACGAGTTCGTGTTCGGCGCGCATCCAGTACGGTTCGGTGTCGACGAGGGTGCCGTCCATGTCCCAGAGAACGGCAGCTGGGACGGACGAGAGTGCGGGGATCGGTGTCACGGGGTTCAAGTTTAGGGGGCACGGCCTATCCTTGAAGGAGGCCACCCAGTCGCGGCGGCCGGAATACAGGGGTTTCACGCAGTGACAGACGGCAATGGGTTCCTCAGCGGGCGACTTCTGGTGGTCGCCTTCGAAGGTTGGAACGACGCGGGCGAAGCCGCCACGGGCGCCGTGAACACCCTGAAGGACCTCCTCGACGTCGACGAGGTCAAGCGCATCGACCCCGAACTCTACTTCGACTATCAGTTCAACCGGCCCACCATATCCACCGACGAGGATGGCCGGCGGGTCATCGAATGGCCGAGCGCCGTGATGTACGGCCCGGTGGTGCCCGGCAGCAGCGGCGTGCCTCTCGCCGAGGATGCGCAGCTCAAGGTGAGCGGCACCAACGCCGGCAATATCTACCTGCTCATCGGCACTGAGCCGTCCCGCAGTTGGAAAAGCTTCACGGCGGAGATTCTGGATTCGGTCCTCGCCGCCGATGTGAGCGGGATCGTGTTCCTCGGTGCGATGCTGGCCGACGTGCCGCACACTCGCCCCATCTCGATCTTCGTCTCCAGCGACAACCCCGAGGTGCGCGCCGAACTGCAGATCGAGCGCAGCACCTACGAGGGCCCCGTCGGGATTCTCAGCGTGCTCGCCTCAGCGGCGGAGACTGTCGGCATCCCCAGCCTGTCGATCTGGGCATCCGTGCCGCATTACGTGCACAACGCACCGTCACCCAAGGCCATGCTCGCCCTGATCGACAAGCTCGAGGAGATCATCGACGTCGTCATTCCCCGCGGCGACCTGGTCACGGACGCCTCCGAATGGGAGACGGGCATCGACGCCCTCGCCGCTGAGGACGAGGAGATGGCGGCCTACATCGGGCAGCTCGAACAGGCCCGGGATACCGTCGACTCGCCCGAGGCGAGCGGTGAGGCTATCGCGCAGGAGTTCGAACGATACCTGCGGAAGCGCGGTGACGGCCAGGGTGGCTGGGCCGACGGCCGTCAGGGCCCCGGCCCCGGCCCGGAGCCGCGCCAGCCCTAGGCCTTCCGGACGTGCCCAACTCGTCCGGAAGTGGGCAGCTCGCGAGTGCGCCGGCAGCTAGAGCTTGACGCCCAGGAGCGCGTCGATGGCGAGGCCCACCAGGGCCGGGTCGTCCACGCCGGCGGCGACGGCCGCATCCACTGCCGCGAGGGCGCCGCGGGTGTCGAGGTCGTTCACGAGGGCGGCGCGCATCCGGTCGACGACCGTCGCGGCGCTCTCCCCCGCCGTCCCGGCGGCGATGGCGGCGGGAACCGCGATCGGGCCGAATGCGAGGGTCCACACGGCCAGGCGGGCTTCGGCCTCCTCCAGTTGCTCGGCGGTCCACTCCCAGTCGGTGCGGTAGTGCTGCGCCAGCAGGGCCAGGCGAATTGCGCGGGGATCGCTCCCGCCGGCACGGAGCTTGGAGACCAGCACCAGGTTGCCCAGGGACTTGCTCATTTTCTCGCCCTGGTAGGCCACCATGCCGGTGTGGCTGTACACCTGCGCCAGGGGATGCCCCGACAGCGCGGCAGCGTGGCCGGCGCTCATGTCGTGGTGCGGGAAGATCAAGTCGCTGCCGCCGCCCTGCACCGTGAAGTCGGTGCCGAGCTCGGCGAGGGCGATCACGGAACACTCGATGTGCCAGCCCGGCCGGCCAGCGCCCACCGGGGACTCCCAGGACGGCTCATTCGCACGGGCGGCCCGCCAGAGCAGCGGGTCGAGCTGGTCGCGCTTCCCGGCCCGGTCGGGGTCTCCCCCGCGTTCGGCGAACAGCGCGAGCATCGTCGCGCGGTCCAGATTGCTCTCTTCGCCGAGCACCCAGGGCGCCTGGCGCTCCGCGGCACGGATGTCGAAGTACAGGTCGGCGCCGGGGCCGTCGGGGGTCGCCAGAGCGTCCGGGGTCGGCACCTTGTAGGCCAGGGCGGATTCCCGCAGCGTCTGCACGGCGGCGGAGATGTCGTCGATGACGTCGGTGACGGCGACGAAGTCATCCGGCGGGATGATGCCGAGGGACTCCATGTCGGCCCGGAACAGGTCGGTTTGCTCCACGGCGAGTTCGCGCCAGTCGACACCGGTCGCGGTCGCGCGTTCGAGGAGTGGATCGTCGACGTCGGTTACGTTCTGGGCGTAGTGCACCCGGTAGCCGCCGTCCCGCCAGACCCGCTGCAGGGTGTCGAAGGCCAGGTAGGTGGCGGCGTGGCCCAGGTGGGTCGCGTCGTAGGGGGTGATCCCGCAGACGTACAGCCGGGCGACATCCGTCGGTTTGGCTTCGACGATGGAGTCCGTCGCAGTGTCGTGCAGGCGGGGAGCGTCTGAACGTCCCGGAATAGACGGGATGACGGGATGTGACCAGGCGCGCATGCTTCCAGCCTAACTACGCGGTGATGGTGTTCGTGCCGAGCAGAACCATCACGACGATGCCGAGGGCGATGCGGTAGACCACGAACGGCATGAAACTGCGCTTGGAGATGTAGCTCATGAAGAAGCCGATGACGAACAGGGCCACGATGAACGCCACGACGGTGGCGACGAGGGTCTCCAGCGGGCCGAACAGTTCGGGCGTGCAGTTCGCCGCAGCGGCGACACAGGGTTCCTTGACCGACTTGTAGACCTGGTAGAAACCGCTGCCGAGGACGGCGGGGATGGCGAGCAGGAAGGCGTAGCGGGCGGCGGCGGCGCGCTCGTAGCCGAGGAACAGGCCGGCGGTGATGGTGCCGCCAGAACGGGAGACGCCGGGGATGAGCGCCAGCGCCTGGGCGAAGCCGAAGATGGTGCCGTGGGCGACGGTGATGTCGCCGAGCTGGCGGCGCTTGGCGCCGACGTAGTCTGCGATGCCCAGCAGCACACCGAACGCGATGAGCATGATGGCGGTGACCCAGAGGTTGCGGAGGGTCGTCTCGATCTGGTCCTGGAAGAGCAGGCCCAGCACGACGATGGGCAGGGTGCCCAGGATGATGAGCCAGCCCATGCGGGCGTCGTCGTCGCTGCGTGGGACCTTGCCGACCAGGGACTTCGACCACTGGCCGATGATGCGCACGATGTCGCGCCAGAAGAAGATCACCACAGCCGCTTCGGTGCCGATCTGCGTGATGGCGGTGAACCGGGCGCCGGGGTCTTCACCGGTGCCGAGGAACTGGCCCACGATGCTGATGTGGGCGCTGGAGGAAACCGGCAGGAATTCGGTCAGCCCCTGGACCAGGCCCAGGATGACCGCGTTGAGGAAGTCCACGTGATACTCGTTTCGCTTGTGCTGTGTGCTGCTCGGTAGCTAAGACAGTGGGCTAGTACGTCGACAGCAGATCGGTCAAAACCGTCCTGCCAAACACTAATGCGTCCAGCGGCACCCGCTCATCGACGCCGTGGAACAGCGCCGGGAAATCCAGCTCGGCGGGAAGCTTGAGTGGGGCGAAGCCGTACCCCTTGATGGCCAGCTTGCTCAGCGCCTTGTTGTCGGTGCCGGCCGGCATCAGGTACGGCAGCACCGGGGCGCCGGGGTCGTGGGTGCCGAGGGTCTGCACGATCTTGTCGATCAGCGGGCCGGCGAATTCGGTTTCCAGGCCCACATCCCGGTGCATCACGACGATCTCGATGTCAGGGCCGACCAGTTCGGCCAGTTCCGCCAGCACGGCGTCCTCCTCGCCGGGGAGCGAGCGGAGGTCGATGAGCGCCTCGGCCCGGTCGGGGATGACATTGTGCTTGTAGCCGGCCTGCAACACGGTCGGGTTCATCGTGGTGCGCAGGCTCGCCTGGATGAAACCGGACGCGGTGCCGGTGGCCAGGGCCAGTTCGTCCGGCCCCATCGACTGCGGTTCGACGCCGAGGATGCGGGCGATCTCGGAGAGCAGCTGCCGGGTGGTGTTCGTCAGCCGGATCGGCCATTCGCGCCGCCCCACCTTCGCAACGGCCTCGGCGAGACGGGTGATCGCGTTGTCCGTGACCAGGCGGGAACCGTGCCCGGCGGGACCGTGCGCCACGAGCTTGAGCCAGATAAGAGCTTTCTCACCGGTCTGCAGCAGGTAGGCGCGCTCCCCGCCGATGCTGATCGAGTATCCGCCGACCTCGCTGATCGCCTCGGTGGCGCCCGCGAACAGGTCTGGCCGGGTGTCGACCAGGTAGTGCGAGCCGAGCACGCCGCCGGCCTCCTCATCGGAGAAGAACGCGACGACCAGATCGCGTTCGGGCTGGCCGCCGGATCCGAGCACATCCGTGAGGGACGCGAGGATCATCGCGTCCATATTCTTCATGTCCACCGCGCCGCGTCCCCACAGCATGCCGTCGCGGATTTCGCCGCCGAACGGGTCCACCGACCAATTCGCCGGTTCGGCCGGCACCACGTCCAGGTGCCCGTGCACCACGAGGGCGCCTTTGCTCCGGTCACGGCCGGCGACCCGGGCGACGACGCTGGTGCGGCCGGGTGCGGCGTCGATCAGCTCAGGTGCCAAGCCCAGGTCGCGCAGTTTCTCTGCCGCGTACTCCGCGGCATCCGTTTCCCCGTTGGAGCGTCCCTCGCCGTAGTTGGTGGTGTCGAACCGGATCAGGTCGCGGGCGATCTCGGCGGTCAGGTCGAGCGTGTCGACCGCGGGAGGCGTGGTGGCGGAGGCTGTCATGCAGTTCACGCTACCGGGCATCGGCTCCGGTCCGTCTCCGGGTGCGATTTCGGGGTCATGCCGAGGCCGCCACGAGGGTTGGAGGCACCCCCTGGTGTCAGGAGCGGGCGAAGATCCGTGCTAAGTTATTCCCCGGCAGCAAAACATAACTGCGGCCGAAAACATCCAGTCCGGGTGGCGGAAATGGCAGACGCGCTAGCTTGAGGTGCTAGTGCCCGTATAGGGCGTGGGGGTTCAAGTCCCCCCTCGGACACGGAGATTGTTGGTAAGACAACGATCAACGAGAACTGGTTGAGACAGTTCACGGGCCGGATCTCAGGATCCGGCCCCGTCTCGTTAACGCAGCGAATCTCAGCTTTTTTTCGAGCCGTAATGAGGTGGCCTGGAAGACGCGGTCACTGCGTCCAGTCCGCCGAAGGTGCTGACTGCAGCTCGGGCATGAAGCTGGTCCAACACCGAACCCACTGCGGAGCGCGCTCGCCGTCGTACCCGAGGGATCGCACGGCTAGCGGCGGCAGGTGCGGGACGTCCCGGGTGAGCGGGAGCTCTCTCGGTGGTCCTGCTAGAGTCAAGCCAAGCGTTCGTGAGAGCGCTCTCACCCGACATGAAAAGCTGCACGCATGAAGTTCGGCCACTTCGACGATGAAGCCAGGGAATACGTCATCGGGACCCCGGTGACGCCCTACCCGTGGATCAACTACCTGGGCAGCGAAGACTTCTTCTCGCTCGTTTCGCACACCGCGGGCGAATACACCTTCTACAAGGACGCGAAGATGCGCCGCCTCACCCGGTACCGCTACAACGACATCCCCACCGATTCTGGCGGACGATACTTCTTCATCAACGACGGCGACGACGTCTGGACCTCCAGCTGGCTGCCGATGAAGAAGGACCTCGACTTCTTCGAGACCCGGCACGGCATGGGTTACACCCGCATCACCGGCGAACGCGGCGGGCTCAAGGTCTCCACCCTCTACTTCGTGCCCCTTGGCGAGACCGCGGAGGTGCAGAAGGTGACGATCACGAACACCTCGGACACCGAGAAGACCTTTTCCCTGTTCTCCTACCTCGAGTTCTGCCTCTGGAACGCCCAGGACGACCAGACCAACTACCAGCGCAACCTCTCTATCGGCGAGGTCGAGGTGGACGGCAGCGCGATTTACCACAAGACCGAATACCGCGAACGGCGCGACCACTACGCCGTCTACGGCGTCAACGCCGAGATCGCCGGCTTCGACACCGACCGGGAGACCTTCGTGGGCCTCTACGAGACCCTCGCCGAGGCGAAGGTGCCGCACGCCGGCGCGAGCCAGAACTCGATGGCGTCCGGCTGGTACCCGATCGGCTCCCACCAGATCGACTCGACCCTGCAGCCCGGCGAGAGCCGGGACCTGGTGTTCGCGCTCGGGTGCGTGGAGAACACGCCGGAGAACGGCGAGGAAAAATGGGCCGACAACGCCAAGCAGATCATCAACAAGACCCGCGCCCAGGCGCTGCTCGCCCGGTTGAGCACCACAGAAGCCGCGGATGCCGCGTTCGACGCCCTCGGCGTCTACTGGACCGACCTGCTCTCCGCGTACACGGTGACCTCCCCCGACGACAAGCTCAACCGGATGGTCAACATCGGAACCAGTACCAGTACCAGTGCATGGTCACCTTCAACATGAGCCGGTCAGCGTCGTACTTCGAGACCGGCATCGGCCGCGGGATGGGCTTCCGGGACTCCACCCAGGACCTCCTCGGCTTCGTGCACCTGATCCCGGACCGCGCCCGCGAACGCATCCTCGACATCGCCGCCACCCAGCTGCCGGACGGGTCGGCGTACCACCAGTACCAGCCCCTCACCAAGCGCGGCAACAACGAACTCGGCTCCGGGTTCAACGACGACCCGGCCTGGCTGATCATCGGCGTGGATGCCTACCTCAAGGAGACCGGCGACGACGGCATCCTGGACGAGATCGTGCCGTTCGACAACAACGACGCCCTCGCCGAAACGCTCTACACCCACCTCACCCGGTCGTTCGAGTTCACCCGGAACAACCTCGGCCCGCACGGCCTGCCGCTGATCGGCCGGGCCGACTGGAACGACTGCCTGAACCTCAACTGCTTCTCCACCACCCCCGGCGAATCGTTCCAGACCGCCGAGAACCAGGCCGGCGGGGTGGCGGAATCGACCTTCATCGCCGCGCAGTTCGTGCTCGCGGCCGGGCAGTACGCCACCATCGCCGACCGCCGCGGCGACCCGGCGCAGGCCGCCCTGGCCCGCACGGCGGCAGCCGACATGAGCGAGGCGCTGTTGACCCACGGCTGGGACGGCGATTGGTTCCTGCGCGCGTACGACTTCTACGGCAACAAGGTCGGCACCGCCGAAGACACCGAGGGCCAGATCTGGATCGAGCCGCAGGGCTTCGCCGTCCTCGCCGGCGTGGGCGTGGAGCACAACTCAGATGGCACGCCGACGACGACCAGCCCGGCGTACCGAGCGCTGAATTCGGTGGACCGGCTGCTCGGGTCGGAGCACGGCCTGGTGCTGCGATACCCGGCCTACAGGAGCTACCGCATCGAACTCGGCGAGGTCTCGACCTATCCCCCGGGCTACAAGGAGAACGGTGGCATCTTCTGCCACAACAACCCCTGGGTGATCATCGGTGAGACCGTGCTGGGCCGCGGCGCGAAGGCGTTCGACCACTACCGCAAGATCACCCCGGCCTACCGGGAGGACATCTCGGAGGTGCACCGCACCGAACCATACGTGTACGCGCAGATGATCGCCGGCAAGGAGGCCTCCCGGCACGGTGAGGCCAAGAACTCCTGGCTCACCGGCACCGCCGCGTGGAATTTCGTGACGGTTTCCCAGTATCTGCTCGGCGTGCGCACCGACTACGACGGGCTCGTCGTCGACCCGCAGATCGGGCCGGATGTCGCGGAGTTCACGGTCACCCGGCAGGCGCGCGGGGCGACCTACGTGATCACGGTGGTGAACTCGGGCCGGGAGGGCTCGCGGGCGAGCCTCGAGGTCGATGGAGTTGGCATCACCGGCCGCACCGTGCCGTACGCGCCCGCCGGGACGACCGTGCAGGTGCGCGCGACACTGTAGGGGAACCAATTGCGGCCGGCCGGACAGTAGTGGGTAGGACGTCTACCGAACAGCCCGCGCACGGGCCTGGCCGCTGTGCGTCGCCGTTGCGTGCGTCGGTGTGCTGATCACCGGATGCGGCCACGGCGACGCCGCGGGACCGGCTGGAGCCGGCCCGACCATCGGCGCCGTACCAGTCGGCCCCAGTGCTGCCGAGGTTTTCACGGCGTGCAGCCCACCGGGGATCGTGGACTACGACCCGATCGAGTCGCTGGCTGTTCTGGCCGGGGACAGCACCGTGGTGATCGCGGGTGAGATCGATCGGGTGCAGGCCGGCCGCGACACCACCTACAGCGCACCGAACGAGACGTCCACTACCGGAAGCGCGGTGATCGTCGTGCGGAACGTCACGGTGGTCTCCGGAGAATTGAATCCCGCCGCCGACGCGAGCGTCTACATCGAATTCGGTTCGGGCAGCCCCGACCAGTGCACGCGGATCGTGCCGCTCGGAACGGCGATTGTCGCCTACCTCAACCCGGCCTGGGACGGCGCCCGCAGCTACGTAGACGAGTATCTGGACCCGACCTCGGTGTACACGGAAATCGAGGATCCCGGCGCCGGTCGGCCCAGCGGCCAGCCGCTGTACCAAGCGTCCGCGCTCGAGGGTCTCGTCTGGCAACTCCCGGGTAGCGCCGAGGTGGTCTGGCCGCTACACCTGGGCACCGGCCCCGGATCGATCCGCGACGCGCTCCCCGACGGCACGCTCGCCGGCCCGGAGCGAACCTGACTGGACTCAGCGATCCGCGGGTCAGGCGCCGTAGCGCGGGTGGCTCGCCACCCGCGCAACGGCGCGGCTCCCGCGAATCGCGGGGCCGGCAGCCGGTCAGGCGACGGCCACCTCGACCTCGCCCGCCAGTGCGCCCTCGCTACCGAAGACCAGACGGCGGTTGGCGATCTTGTCGGTGAAGAACCGGTCATGGCTGACCACGACAACGGCGCCGGGGAAGTGCAACAGGGCGCGCTCCATCACCTGGGTGCTGGACATGTCCAGGTGGTTGGTGGGCTCGTCCAGCAGCAGCACCGAGGCTCCGGAGAGCAGGCACTGCGCCATCGCAACGCGGGCCTTCTGGCCGCCGGAGAGGTTGCCGATCTTCTGCTTGAGGTCCGCCTCGGAGAATTGGAACATGGTGAGGAACCGGTTCACCGACTTGCGGGTGGCGGTGAAAGCCAGGCTGCCCTCGAGGGCGTTGACGGCGTGGCTGACGGTGTCCGTGTCGTCGAGCTCGGCGAGCACCTGGTTGTAGGAGACCATGCCCGCGCCCTTGGCCCAGTCGACGTGTCCGTGATCCGCCGATTCCTCACCGGTGAGCACCCGCAGCAGCGTGGTCTTGCCGCTGCCGTTGGCGCCCAGCACCACGATGCGGTTGCCGCGGCGGATCTCGAAGCTCAGGTCGTTGAAGAGCACCTTGTCGCCGTAGGCCTTGCTGAGCATCTCGACCCGGCAGAGCACATCCTTCACGTGCAGGTTGCCGTAGATCTCGGTGATGATCTTATCGACCGGGCGAGGCGTGCGGGACTTCTTGATGGTCGCGAGCTGGCCGCCGAGCTTGCGGCTGGCGTTCTTCTGGGCCTCGCGCCGGTCGACGATGCCCTCGGATTCGAAGGCGAGGAGTTCGGACTCGTGCACGAACTGGGCGTCGAGGGTCTTCAGCCGGAACTGCTTCTGAACCACGTACTGGCCGAAGTTGCCCGGGTACTCGTGCAGGTGGAAGTTCTCCAGCTCGATGATGCGGGTCACGACGGCGTCGAGGAAGGTGCGGTCGTGCGACACGATCACCGCGGCGCCCTTGAAGTCGCGGAACCAGCTCTCCAGCCACTCCACGCCGGCCACATCGAGGTAGTTGGTCGGCTCGTCCAGCAGCAGCACATCCGGCGCCTCGAGCAGGATCTTCGCCAAGGCCGCACGGTTGCGCCAGCCGCCGGAGAGCTCGTCGATGGCGCAGGTGCGGTGTGCTTCGTCGAAGTTCAGGATGGTCAGGGCCGCGTCGATGCGACGCGGGTAATCCCAGCCGTCCAACCGGTCCATGTCTTCGAAGAGCTCGGACTGGCGGTGGATCAGCCGGTCCAGCTCGGCGCTGGCCGAGGAGTCCGCGGCGATGGCGGCATCGATCGACGCGAGTTCGGCCTCGACCGCCTTGATCGGGGCGAACAGGGCCTCGAGCACCTCGGTGATCGTGGATTCCCCATTGAGCTCGGAGAACTGGGAGAAGTAGCCGATCTTCACCCCGTCATCAACGGAGACGGTGCCGGTGTCCGGGGTCACCTGGCCGAGGATCAGCTTGATCAGGGTGGTCTTGCCCGACCCGTTCCGGCCGATCATGCCGACGCGGTCGCCCGGCTCGAGGCGGAAGAAGGTCTCGCGGAGCACCTGGGTGTTCTCGAAACGTACGGTGACATCGTTCAGCCTGATCAGGCTCATGGGTGCTGCTCTCTCGCGTACGCACGCGGGGTGAAGTTCGTCAGGGGTGCAGGAATCAGTCGCTGTGTTCGGCGGCGTCGACGATGCCGATGAAGCGGTTGCCGATGCCGTCGACCTCACGGCGGCTGAGGCCCGCGGCGGGAGCGGGAAGCTCGTCGTAGCCGTGGTGGTCACAGCTGAGGTAGGTGAACGTGGGCCACCATTTTTTCGGCCGCGCCGCCTCGGTGAAGCCGCACACGCTGCAGGTGAGGGAGATCCAGACCGGTTTCTTGCCCGTGCGGTTGGCGCGGGACTGCACCAGCCAGGCCGGCGGGTGCGATTCGATCTCGGCGAGCTGGGCTTCGGTCATGCGGCTGGGAAGGTCGTGGCGCTGCGCCATCTCGAGGGGAATGTCGAGGCGGAGCGCTGCTTCTCGTCTGGTAATCATCAGGTCCAACGATAGGCGCTGCCGACCTCGGCAGCGGGCCCGGGGCGGAACTGGTTCAATGAAGGATGCCTGAAACCACTTCTCCGCTCGGCCTGCTGCTCGATGTCGACGGGCCGATCGCCAGCCCGGACACCCGCACCATCAGCACGCCGAGCATCATCACCGACCTCATTCTCCTCGCCGGCGGAAACGTGCCGATCGGTTTCATCACGGGCAGGTCGGCGCAGTTCATTCGCGAACAGGTCGTGACCCCACTCGTGGCCGCGGGCCTGCCGGAGCGGATGCGCATGTACGGCGTCTGCGAAAAGGGCGCCGTCTGGTTCCCGATCACCGCCGCCGGCATAGGCGACGTCGTCGTCGACGCCAGTGTCGCGCTCCCGGACGTCGTGGCCGGCCGCATCCGCGACCTGGTCGCCACCGACTACGCCGACACCATGTTCTTCGACGAGACCAAGCTCGCCATGGTGTCCGTGGAACAGCGCACGGATGTGGACCGGGCCGCCTACCATGTCGCCCAGGCGTCGTTCGAGGAGGCCGCCTACGCGATCCTGATCGAGCACGGCCTGGGGGTGCGTTTCGGGGACCGGGTAGCCCCCGACGCTGCGGGCGCGGTGCCGTTCCGGATCGACACCACCATCATCTCCACCGACATCGAATCGGTGGACCTGGACAAGGACCACGCCGCCAAACGTGCCCTGGCCTTCTTCGCCGAGGGTGGACCGCTCCCCCGACTCTGGCGTTCGGTGGGCGATTCGCGCAGCGATTACCTCATGGCCGATCATCTACACGCCGCGGGCTACGACGTCGCGCACGTGGATGTGCGCCCGGCGGACGGCATCCTGGAGCGGCCGTACCGGGTCGTCGTGGAGGGCGACCTCATCCACGATGAAGCGGGCGCCGCGTTCCTGGACTACTGGGTGAAGAAGCTCGGCCTGGCCCGGGCTGCGTAGACGTCGACGAATCAGTCCTCGACGAAGCGGATGCCGTTCTGTAGGGTGCTGCGCAGTTCGAACACCTTCTCGAAACTGCCGCGTTCCATGCCGGCGATGCCGTCGCGGAGCACCCCGACCAGGCGTGAGCGCGGCACGATGACCACCATCGGGCGCCGGCCGCGGCTGGGCAGGGTCAGTGGTTCGGTCACGGCCTCGTCGGGGGCCACCACGACCAGCGCGGTGAACTTCACCCGCAGCGACTTGGCCAGGACCCGGGCGGCCGTGCCGAACTCGTCGAGAGGTCCTTCGCCGGGCTCGATGGCGTCGCCGACGAGTTCCCCGCGGCGCAGCTGCACGGGCGATCCCCAGTCTTCGGAAAGGATCGCGAACAGGCCGGCCGGGCCGAGCACCACGTGGTCGATTTTCTCTCCGTCGTCCCGGGTGGCGATGTCATGCCAGGCGGTGAAGCCGATGCCCAGGCCGGAGATCAGCTGGGCGGTGTTCTCCTCGGCCAGGGCCTTGGCCAGGCGGTGCCGGATCTCCCGCGGCGCCGACCGGATCAGGTCGGGCGCGTACGGGTCGTCGATGACGGTGCCGCGGCCGGCCCATTCGCGCAGCAGGGCGAGGTAGCGCTGGCGGGAGTGGCCGCCGGGGTGCCCGTGCATCCGGGCCTTCATGCCGGCGGAGGACGTTCGCGCGGAGGCCGCCCGCCCGGTGCCGGAGCTGCCGGAGTTGCCGGAGAAGTGGGTCTCGGGGTAGCGGGCACCGTCATACGCGGCCCGCGATTCCGGGCTGCCGATGCGCTCCCAGGCCACCTGCACGGCGTGGAAGGACGCGGGGCTGCCGCCGACGTCCGGGTGGGACTGGCGCAGCTTCCGCCGGTAGGCACGCCGCAACTCCTCGTCGGTCACCGACGGGCTCACGCCGAGCACCTCATAGGGGCTCGCGGCGGCCGGACTCTCTGACATTCGTGCGGTCTCTTTCGGCCTGGAACGGGGGATTTCGTTCGTCCACCAGCCTAACCAGCGTTGCTGGTATCTCGCCGACACCGCGGGTCCCGCCAGCGCGGGCCGGGAATTCCGTGCGACGATCAGCGGGTGAACAGCTCTGATCAACTACCCCTGGCGCACCGCTCCAGCACCCGCCTCCTGGCGATGGTGGCCGTCGGCGTGCTCGCGGCCATGGTGACCGGCCTGCTCGGCGCCTGGCTGCTGGCGCCGGCCATCGGCTGGGCGGCCGCCGCGATTCTCTACATCGGCTGGGTGTGGCTCGCCGTCTGGCGGATGGATGCCGAAACGACGGCCGCGCACGCCACCAGGGAAGACCCCGCCAGGGCCATCACCGACGTGCTGCTGATCCTGGCCAGCCTGGCGAGCCTCGGCAGCATCCTGATCGTGCTCCTGCAGGCCCGCGCCGCGGCCGGGTCCGGCCAGGTGTTGCTCGCCGCGCTGGCGGTCGTCGGGGTCGCGCTGTCCTGGGTCCTCGTGCACACCCTGTTCACGCTGCGCTACGCGTCGCTGTACTACGCGGATGACGATGGCGGGGTCGATTTCAACCAGACGGAGCCCCCGCGGTACGCGGACTTCGCGTATCTGGCCTTCACCCTGGGCATGACCTTCCAGGTGTCCGACACCTCGCTGACTTCGTCCGCCATGCGGGCGGCGGCTCTTCGGCACGCGCTGATGTCGTTCCTGTTCGGCTCGATCATCCTGGCCACGCTGATCAACCTCGTCGCCGGTCTCTGACGGAACCTCAACCGGCCGTCGGCGACGGTCATCCGGCGAAGGTCTTGACGGGCAGTCCCGCAACGCCGGGCGTCGCAGTGAAGATCGATCCGGCGAGGGGGTCCTCGCCGGGGGCGAGGTCCTCCCTTGAGGTGGTGATGAACAGCTGGCGGAGGTCGTCGCCGCCGAAGGTGCAGGCCGTGACCCGGCCGGCGGCCACCTCGATGACCTCGTCGAGGGTGCCCTCCGGCGTGTAGCGGCGCACGGCCCCGCCCGCGTACAGTGCCACCCAAACGCCGCCGGCGCTGTCCACGGTGAGGCCATCGGGGTATCCGTCGGCCTCCGGGATCTCGGCGAAGGTGCGCAGGCCGGTCAGTCCGGTCTCCGGCGACCAGTCGAAGACGCCGATCCGGCCGGTCGGGGTGTCGTTGTAGTAGGCCAGCGAGCCGTCCGGGCTCCACTCGAGCCCGTTGGAGATCGTCACCCCGGACAGCTCCCGGGTCACCGCACCGTCCGGGGCCAGCCGGTAGAGCGATCCGGCACCGGTGCGCTGGTCGTACGCCATCGAGCCGCAGTAGAACGATCCGTCGGGGGCGGTGCCACCGTCGTTCATGCGGACGGAGGCGTCCGCCCAGATCTCGGGCAGGCGGGTCAGGGTGCCATCGGCATCCTCCAGAACGAAGCCGCGCTCCACGGCGATGACCGCTCCTCCGCCGGCGCGGGGCCGAAGGGCGGCCGCGATCGTGTCGACGTGCCGGCGGACGGGCGTGCCGTCGCCGGTCAGGGTCAGCACGTCGCCGGCGAACAGGTCGACCAGGCGCAGCCCGCCCCAACTGGGCGAGAAGACCGGTCCCTCGCCGTGGAAGGTGATCGGGTCGGTCAGCTGGTCGGCGCGCACCGGATCAGTCGCGCAGTACGTGGGCGGGGATAGCGATGGCCGCACTCACGGCCAGGATGCCGGAGATGAAGATCGGGCCCTGCCAGACCTCGACGGTGAAGGCCAGGCCGAACAGCCAGAGGCCGAGGACGAACGCGGCCATGGCCACGACGAAGGAAACGATGTGCATGGGCTGGGTCCTCTCAACGGTGCCGCGAAAGCGTTCCGGGCTCCCTTCGAGCGTACTGGTTCGACGGCGTCCGGTGTGGCTGGCGCGACGCGCTGGGTCGCCGACGCTAGGCGCTGTAGCCGACCTCGCGTTCGGGGCCGACGGGATCGATGAGCGCCGGTGCGTCCGCACCGATGAGCGGCGCGACCTCGTAGAAGGCCAATCCCGCGGCGGTGTCCGACCCGGCTTCGACTACCGCGTCGACGAGGGCCTGGTCCCCATCGGTGTGCGGGTCCAACCAGCGGTCCCAGGCCTCTTCGGGCAGCACCACGGGCATCCGGTCGTGGATGTCGGCGAGGGCGCCCTGGGCCGGGGTGGTGAGGATGGTCGCGGTCAGGACCCACCGGGCCGGGTCGTCCTGGCCGAGCGCCGGGTTGCGCCACCAGGAGTACAGGCCGGCCAACGCGAGCGGGAGGCCGTCGTCGGAGTGCACGACGTACGGGGTCTTGCTGGTGCCGACGGTGTGCCACTCGTAGTACCCCGTGGCGGGGATGATGGCGCGGGTCTTGGCCAGGGCGGTGCGGAAGGTCGGCTTCTCCGAGACGGTCTCCGCGCGGGCGTTGAACGTGGCGAAGGCGGCCGACAACTCCGGCGAGAACGTGGGTACCAGCGACCAGCGCGCCGATTCCAGCCGGCGGACGACCGGGTCGGACTTACCCGATTCGAGCACGATGGGGATCTGCTCCGTCGGTTTGACGTTCCAGGACGGCTCCGGCAGTGCGCCGGCCTCGTGCTCGATGTCGAACATGGCGGCGAGGTCAGGCGCCGAATCGGTCATGATGAATCGCCCACACATAGGCTCAGGCTACCGTGCCGGCCCGGTCGGACCGGGTTATCCACACCGGTTGACTAATTCGAATCTGTGTTCGAAAATTGGAGGGTGGCTCTCCCCCTGACTTCCGTTGCACCCGTGTCGTCGACCCTCGACGGCACGCCCGGCCGCGCGGCCCCGGGAACGGCGGCGGAGCGCGTGACGGAGCTGCGGGAACGGATGAACGGCATGCAGCGGGCCCGCTGGGAGCCGAACGGGCGCGCGCTCCCCGGTGGCCTGGCCGGGCTGCTCCCGAACGGAATGCTGCGCAGCGGTGTGGTGTACACCGTCGAGAATTCCACCTCGCTCATCATGGCGATTCTCGGAGCGGCCACCACGGACGGCGGCTGGGGTGCGATCGTGGGCCTGCCCGATTTCGGCGTCGAGGCGGCGCTCGGTTTCGGCATCGACCTGGAGCGGCTGGTGCTCGTTCCCTCCCCCGGCGATCAGTGGCTGGCCGTGACGGCGGCGCTGGTGGATGTGCTGCCGCTCGTGGTGGTTCGTCCACAGCGTTCCGTGGGCGCCGCCGAGGTGGCCCGGCTCGGCGCTCGCCTGCGCCAGACCGGCTGCACCCTCCTCGTCGCGGGTACCTGGGCGCAGAGCGAGGCGGCCCTGCGGGTGACCGGCAGCCGTTGGGAGGGCCTGGGCACCGGGCACGGCTACCTCTCCGGCCGGGACCTCACCGTCGCGGTCATCGATCGCAACGGGCCCCGGCGCACCGAGCGGTTGCACCTTCCCGACCGAGCCGCCGGTGAGGCCGGGAGCGTGGACGGCCTCCCGGTCTCCCGCCGCGACCCGGCCAGGGCGGTACCGGCCGCGCGGCGGCACCCGGTGGCGGGATGACCACCATGAACCGCGAACGCACCATCGTGCTGTGGTGCCCGGACTGGCCGGTGCTGGCCGCCAGGTCAGCCGCCGACCTGCCGCCGGACACCCCGCTGGCCCTGATCGATCGCGGACTGGTGTTCGCCTGTTCGCCCGCGGCACGGGTGGACGGCGTCCGCCGCGGCCTGACTGTGCGGGAGGCCCAGTTCCGCTGCACCGGCCTGCTCGTGCTGCCCTACGACCCGGTCCTTGACCGACGAGCCTTCGAGCCGGTTCTCGACGGCATCGAGGCGCTCACCCCGGGGGTGGCCGTGGTCCGCCCGGGAACGTGCGCCATCCGCGCCCGCGGACCGGTGCGCTACTACGGGGGCGAGGAGGCCGCGGCGCTGGCGCTGTTGGCATATCTGCACACAACCGGGCTGGCCGGGGCCCGGGTCGGCATCGCCGACGGGCCGTTCGCCGCCGAGCAGGCCGCGCGGCGCGGTGGGGTGCCGGTGCGCATCATCCCGCCGGGCGAGTCGGCGGTGTTCCTCGCCCCGCTGCCGGTAGGCGAGGTGGTGGACGTCCCCCTGGGCATCCTGCTGGCCCGGCTGGGCGTGCACACCCTGGGGCAGTTCGCCGCCCTTCCCGCGCAGGACGTGCACCGCCGCTTCGGCGCGGCGGCGGCCCGGGCCCACGGCAGGGCCGCCGGGCACGAGCGGGAAGAGGTGGTGCCCCGCACCCCCACCCCGGTCTTCGACCGCGGCCAGGACTTCGAACCCGCCCTCGACCGCATCGACCAGCTCGCCTTCGCACTGCGCAGCACGGCGGACGACTTCGTGCAGGCGCTGCGGGAGCAGACCCTGGTCTGCACGGCCGTCAGCATCCTGGTGACCACCGAGGACGGCTCGCTCACCGACCGCACTTGGCGGCATCCCCGCTGGTTCACGGCCACCGACCTCATCGACCGGGTGCGCTGGCAGTTGCAGGGTGACGGCCGGGCGGGGTCCGGCCTGGCCGCGGGAATCGTCCGCGTCGTGCTGTCCCCCGAGCGCGTGGACGCGGTCGCGAACCACGAGGACGGCCTCTGGGGTACCGGCCCGGACGAGCGTATCCACCACGCGCTCACCCGGGTGCAGGGCCTGGTCGGCCACGCCGGGGTCGTGACAGCGGGCGTCGGCGGCGGGCGGCTGCTCGCCGACCGGCAACGCTGGGTGCCCTGGGGCGACGATACCGCTCCAGGGGCCGATTCCCGCGGCCCGGCCCGCCCGTGGTCCGGCAGCCTGGGCGGCCAGACGCCCTCGACCGTGTACCGGGAGCACCGACCCGTGACTCTTCTGGCCGCGAATGACCGGCCGGTTTCCACGGACGACCGTGGTGGCCTGGACGGAGTGCCCGTCGTTTTCGAACCGCACCCGCTCGACGTGGGAACGGACGGGACGGGTCGACACACGGTGGTGGCCTGGGCCGGTCCGTGGCCCGTTCAGGAGCGCTGGTGGGACCCGGCAACGGCGCGGACCGTGCATCGCGTGCAGATCGTGGAAGACACCGGGGACGCCTGGCTGCTGGCTCTGGACGACCAGGGCTGGCGGGCGGAGGCCCGCTATGACTGACCAGGCCGACAGGGAGCAGCGACCTCATGGGATTCGATAACCCGCCCATTCCCTGGTCGGAGCTGGAGCGGAAGCTCTCCGACCGGCGTCCCGGCGGGCCGCCTCCGGAGGCCGACGGCGGTGACAGTCCGGCCTGGTCCCGGCATCGGCAACCGTATGCCCCGCCGGCACCGCCCTACCGGCACCAGACAGCGGTCGTCGGCTATGCCGAGTTGCACTCCCACTCCAATTTCAGCTTCCTCGACGGCGGCAGCTCGCCCGAACGCCTGCTCGAGGAGGCCGGCGAGCTCGGCTTGCACGCTCTGGCACTGACGGACCACGACGGCCTGTACGGGGCCGTCCGCCTCGCCGAGACCGCGGAGAGCTATCCGGAGCTGCGCACGGTCTTCGGAGCCGAGCTCTCGCTCGGCCTGGACCGCCCGCAGAACGGGGTCGCGGAACCCGAAGGCACCCACCTGGTCGTGCTCGCCAGGGGGCAGGAGGGCTACCACCGCCTTGCCACGGCCCTCACCCGTGGACAGCTCGCCGGGGGCGAGAAGGGCCGGCCGGTGTATGACATCGACGAGCTGGCCGAACTCGCCGGCGGGCAGTGGGTCATCCTCACGGGGTCGGGATCCGGTGCGGTGCGCCAGGCGTTGCGCAGGGACGGGGAGACGGCCGCGGCCCGCGAACTGGACCGGCTGGTCTCGGTGTTCGGCCGGGGCGCCGTCCAGGTGGAACTCTTCGACCACGGCCGCCCCCAGGACACCATGACCAACGACACCCTGGCCGCCCTGGCGGACCAGGCCGGACTGCCCGTGATCGCCACCAACAACGTTCACTACGCCCGGCCGGACGACTTCGAGGTGTACTCCGCCCTGGCAGCGGTGCGCGCCCAGCGCAGCCTGGACGACATGGACGGCTGGTTGCCAGGGGCGGCGACTCAGCACCTGCGCAGCGGCGCTGAGATGGCAGCCCGCTTCCGTCGGTACCCGGGGGCGGTTGAACGCACCGTGCCGCTCGCCGACGAACTCGCCTTCTCGCTGCGCCGTGCCAGGCCCCGGCTCCCCCGGCAACATGTGCCGGAGGGGCACACACCCATGAGCTGGCTACGCCACCTGGTCTGGGCCGGCGCCGAGCGGGCCTACCCGGGCTACAACGCGAACGTCCGGGACCGGCTGGAGAAGGAACTCGCGGTAATCGAAGCCAAGGACTTCCCCGGCTACTTCCTGATCGTGCACGACATCGTCCAGTTCGCCCGGCGCAACGGGATTCTCTGCCAGGGCCGGGGATCTGCGGCCAACTCGGCGGTCTGCTTCGTGATCGGCATCACCGCGGTCGACTCCATCTTCTACCGGCTGCCGTTCGAGCGGTTCCTCTCGAGCCTCCGCGAGGAGGAGCCCGACATCGACGTGGACTTCGACTCCGACCGGCGGGAGGAAGTGATCCAGTACGTCTACGAACGCTACGGTCGCCAGAACGCCGCCCAGGTCGCCAACGTGATCACCTACCGGCCCAAGGTCGCCGTGCGTGATATGGCCAAGGCTCTCGGATACAGCACGGGCCAACAGGATGCCTGGTCGAAGCAGGTGGAACGCTGGGGCTCGGCCGTGTCCAGCCCCGACCATGACATTCCCGACGGCGTCGCCGACCTCGCCGGCCGGGTGCTCGGGTTCCCGCGCCATCTAGGCATCCACTCGGGCGGCATGGTGCTCACCGACCGGCCCGTCGGGGAGGTCTGCCCGATCGAGCACGCCCGTAAGGAAAACCGCACCGTGCTGCAATGGGACAAGGACGACTGCGCCTGGATGGGCCTGGTGAAGTTCGACCTGCTCGGCCTGGGCATGCTCGCAGCCCTGCAGTACACCTTCGACCTGGTCGACGGCTCGCTCGGCGAATCCTGGAGCCTGGGCAGCATTCCCCGGGAGGAGGCCGGGGTCTACGACATGCTCTGCCGGGCCGACTCCATCGGCGTGTTCCAGGTGGAGAGCCGAGCGCAGATGGGCACCCTGCCGCGCCTGCAGCCACGCCGCTTCTACGACCTTGTGGTGGAAATCGCCCTCATTCGGCCCGGCCCCATCCAGGGCGGCGCCGTGCACCCGTACATCCGCCGCAAGCTCGGCCAGGAACCGGTGACCTACCTCCATCCGAAACTCGAACCGGTCCTCGAACGCACGCTCGGCATCCCGCTCTTCCAGGAGCAGCTCATGCAGATGGCAATGGCCGTCGGCGGCTGCACCGGCGAGGATGCCGACCTGCTCCGGCGCGCCATGGGTTCCAAACGCGGTGTCGAGAAGATTTCCAGCCTGCGCGCCACCCTCTACGAGGGCATGGCCGACAACGGCATCACCGGGAACCTCGCCGACGAGATCTACGAGAAGATCGAGGCGTTCGCCAACTTCGGGTTCGCCGAGAGCCACTCGATCAGTTTCGCCCTGCTGGTCTACGCCAGCGCCTGGTTGAAGCTGCACTACCCTGGCGCCTTCCTCGCCGCCCTCCTGCGGGCCCAGCCGATGGGCTTCTACTCCCCGCAATCGCTGGTCGCCGACGCTCGCCGGCACGGTGTGCGCGTGCTCCGCCCCTGCGTGCAGCGGTCCGGCGCGCACGCGGTTCTCGAAGCCATCGAAGACGCCGCCGCCGGGCCGACCGGACGGACCGGCTGCCTCGACCACGACCAGCCGGTCGTCCCCGACTATGACCGGAGGCTGCCCGTCGATGACTCGGGCCACCGCAGGGATGCCGGCCTGGCCGTGCGACTCGGCCTGGCGGATGTGCGCGCGATCGGCGCCCGGGTGGCGGAGCGGATCGTGTCGGAACGGGAGGAGTTCGGTCCGTACCGGTCGATGAACGACCTCGCTCGGCGCGCCGGGCTGAACACCGAACAGCTCGAGTCCCTGGCCACCGCGGGCGCCTTCGAGAGCCTGGGGATGGCGCGCCGCGAGGCGCTGTGGACCGCCGGAGAGGCCGCCGCGGACACCGACCTGCACCTGCGCGGGTCGCTGGAGACCGTGCAACCCCCGCTACTGGCGCTGATGACCCCCGTGGAACAGGTCGCCTATGATCTGTGGTCCACCGGGGTGTCCACCGACGACCATCCCATCCGGCACGCCAGGGCCGCGCTCCGGGCGCGCGGCGCCCTGGCCGCGAACCAGCTGGCAGCGAGCGAAAGCGGCCGCCGCATCGAGGTCGGCGGCGTGGTCACCCACCGGCAGCGCCCGGCCACCGCCAACGGCGTCACCTTCATCAACCTGGAAGATGAAACGGGAAACGTCAACGTGGTGGTCAGCGTCGGCGTGTGGACCCACTTCCGCCGGATCGCCCGCGAATCTCCCGCGCTGATGATCCGCGGCATCCTCGAGCGCTCCCCGGAAGGCGTCGTGAATCTCATCGCCGACCGGTTCGAACCGCTCACCGTGGCGGCTTCCACGCCATCCCGCGACTTCCGATAACGTCGATCCAGTGAACGATGACAGATACTCCCAGGACGTGCTCTTCGACGGCTGGAAGGACGCGGGCCGTCGGGTCGTGCCGCACCAGGAGGCCGTGCGCGACTTGGTCGTGGAGGAGGTGGCCACCGGGTTCTGCGGTGCGGTGATCCGGGTGGAGAAGAAGGTCGTCACCCTCGAGGACCGGCACGGCAAGCTCCGGCTGTTCCCCCTCGGCGCGGGATTCCTGGTCGACGGGCAGCCCGTCGAGCTCGTGAACCCGACCATGAAAACTCCGGCTGCCCGGGCCCGCACCGCGTCGGGTTCCGTGGCTGTGGCGAACGCCCCGGCGCGCGTGGCGCGCGCCAGCCGGATCTTCGTGGAGGGCCGCCATGACGCGGAGCTTGTGGAGAAGGTCTGGGGCGCGGACCTGCGCATCGAGGGCGTCGTCGTGGAGTACATCGAGGGGGTCGACAACCTGGCCGAGCTCCTGGCCGGGTTCAAGCCCACTCCGACCCGCCGGGTCGGCGTTCTGGTCGACCACCTGGTGCCGAACTCCAAGGAGAGCCGGATCGCCGACGCGGTGGCCCGCGGACCATACGGCAAGAACGTTCTCGTCGTCGGCCATCCGTACGTCGACGTCTGGCAGTCGGTCAAGCCGGCCCGACTGAATCTGTCGGCCTGGCCCACCATCCCGCGCTCCATCGAGTGGAAACACGGCATCTGCGCGGCCCTCGGCTGGCCGCACGACGACCAGGCCGACATCGCCCGCGCCTGGCAACGGATCCTCGGCCAGGTGCGCACCTACGCCGACCTGGAACCCGCGTTGCTTGGCCGGGTGGAGCAACTGATTGACTTCGTCACCGTCGAACAGTGACCTCACCGGCGGATTTGAGCATTTTTGTCAAATTTCGTAACACTTTGATTCTCTTTTCGCACAGATCTCCACTTGAACCGAGCGATGTGAGCTAGTGTTGTCGCAGTAGTTGTAGTGCTTGCACGTCTAGAAAACGCATTGACTCCGGTCGGTGCGCGCTTATTCCTTTCGGAAGCGGACGACGAATACCGCGACGAACGGCCTCGACAGTCGGGGCTTTTCTAACACTCCTGGAGGAGTTTCAAAATGGCAACAGGTACCGTGAAATGGTTCAACGCTGAAAAGGGCTTCGGCTTCATCGCTCCCGACGACGGAAGCGCCGATGTCTTCGCGCACTACTCCGCGATCGCTTCGAACGGCTACAAGTCGCTCGACGAGAACCAGAAGGTCGAGTTCGAGGTAACCCAGGGCCCCAAGGGTCCCCAGGCCGAGAACATCCGCGCCCTCTAAATAGAGCCGCGTCAGCTACACACAGCTGTCAACAACGCCTCCGCTTCGGCGGGGGCGTTGTTTTTTAAAGCGCGGACCCACAACTGTGCCCGCTGCGGACTTGTGCACCCGGCACACCGGGCACAGTTGTCCGCACCGGGCACAGTTGCCGCGGGCGGCAGCACACAGCCCCGGTGGTCCGGCTCCGGAGCGACTCCCGAACCCGACCACCGGGGCTGTGTTCAATCGTGGGCTAGATGCCCTGGGCCAGGCGGTAGTACGCCGCGTTCCACTTGACGTCATTGGCGAAGCCACGCTTGGTGGTGTTCTCGTCAATGATCAGCAGCTCGGTGCGGGTGATCTCGGCGAAGTCCTCCCACGCCTCGATGCCGACGGCGGTGGACAGCACGGTGTGGTGGGCTGCTCCGGCCGTGATCCAGGCGGTGGCGCTCGTCGCGAGGTCGGGGGCCGGCTTCCACACGGCGCGGGCCACGGGCAGGTGCGGCAGCGGTGCGGGCAGGTCGATGACCTCGACCACGTTCGCGGTGAGACGGAAGCGGTCGCGCATGTCGGACAGGGCGACGACTACGCCCGCGCCGGCGTCGGTGTCG
This sequence comes from Cryobacterium sp., assembly GCF_025463825.1. GTDB lineage: Bacteria > Actinomycetota > Actinomycetes > Actinomycetales > Microbacteriaceae > Cryobacterium. Next base: position 55,980 of record NZ_JAODBG010000055.1, on the reverse strand, counting down.
AAGACCAGGCGCACGGGGTCTTCCCGGCCGCCGATGCCGAGCGCGTGGATCTCCAAGCTCGGCTTCTTCGTGGTCAGCGACGGGCAGATCTCGAGCATGTGCGCACCGAGGATCGACTCTTCGCCCGGGACCAGGTTGTAGGTGTAGTCCTCCATCAGCGAGGCGCCACCGGGCAGGCCGGCGCCCATGACCTTCGCCGCGCGGATGAGGACGGATGTCTTCCAGTCGCCCTCGCCGCCGAAGCCGTACCCGTCGGCCATCAGCCGCTGAACGGCCAGGCCGGGGAGCTGCCGGAGGCCGCCGAGGTCTTCGAAGTTGGTCGTGAAGGCACTGAAGCCGCCCTCTTCGAGGAAGGACCGCAGGCCGAGTTCGATCTTGGCGCCGTAGCGCAGCGACTCGTGGCGGGCACCGTCGGGCTTGAGCTCCGGTACGACGTCGTACGCCTCGAGGTAGACGGCGATGAGGTCGTCGACGTCGGACTCGCTGGCGGCATCCACCCGCTCGACCAGTTCGTTGACTCCCCAGGTGTTCACCGAGACACCGAACCGGATCTCGGCCTCGGTCTTGTCACCCTCGGTGACGGCGACGTTGCGCATGTTGTCGCCGAAACGCGCGAGCTTCAGGTTGCGCACGGCGGCGGCGCCGCTGGCCGCACGGGTCCAGGTGCCCACCTGCACGGCGACGGCGGGGTTCGACACGTGGCCGACGACGGTCTTGCGGGGGATGTTCATCCGGCCCGCGATATAGCCGAACTCCCGGTCGCCGTGGGCGGCCTGGTTCAGGTTCATGAAGTCGAAGTCGATCTCGGCCCAGGGCAGCTCGACGTTGGCCTGGGTGTGCAGGTGCAGGAATGGCTTGGCCAGGGCGTCCAGGCCCCGAATCCACATCTTGGCGGGGCTGAAGGTGTGCATCCAGGCGATGACGCCCACGACGTTCTCTGCGGAGTTCGCGTCGATCATCGCGCGGCGGATGGCCTCGGAGTCCTTGACGACGGGCTTCCACACGATGGTGACCGGGATGTCGCTGGACGCGTTGAGCTGGTCGACGACGTCCTGGGACTGCTCGGCGACCTGGCGCAGGGTGTCCTCGCCGTAGAGGTCCTGGCTGCCGGTGAGGAACCAGACCTCGTTCGCCTTGAGGTCGGGGATGATCGAGTTAGTCACTTCAGTGCTCCTTTGGGGTCTTGGCCGTACACGTTCTGGTAGCGGTCGAACAATGAGTCGATCGCGGTCTGGGGAATGGGGAGGCTCGCGCCCAGCTGGCGGGAGATGTGCACGGTCTTGGCGACGTCCTCGGCCATCACGGCGGCCTTCACGGCGTCCTTGGCGTTCTTGCCGATGGTGAACACGCCGTGGTTCTGCATCAGCACGGCGCGTGAGCGGTGGCCGGCGAGCGTCGAGACGATGCCCCGGCCGATGGACTCGTCCCCGATGATGGCGAACGGCCCGATCGGGATCTCGCCGCCGAACTCGTCGGCCATGGCGGTGATCACGCAGGGGACGGCCTCGCCGCGCGCGGCCCAGGCGGTGGCGTAGGTGGAATGCGTGTGCACGACACCGCCGACCTCCGGCATGTTGCGGTAGACGTAGGCGTGCGCCGCGGTGTCGCTGGAGGGGCTCCGGTCGGACCCGGGAGTGCCGGCGATGACCGTACCGTCCAGGTCGCAGAGGATCTGGTTCTCCGGGGTCAGGTCGTCGTACTCCACGCCGGAGGGCTTGATGACGAACAGGTCGGCGCCGGGCACCCGGCCCGAGATGTTGCCGCCGGTCCAGATCACCAGCCCGTACTTGGTCAGCTGCGCGTGCAGCGTGGCGACATCGATGCGGGTGCGAGCGATCGCCGCCTCGATGTCGGGAGAATAGCCAGTCATGGGGTGATTCCTTTCGGGAGGGCGGGACAACTCAAGAGAGAGTGTCGACTGCGGTGCGTTCGATGGCGAGACCGGCGGCGTAACGGTCGAGGTATGCGGTGAAACCGGCCACGTCGAGCGGGTCGGCGGGGGTGGTGTCGAATTCCGCGTCCCCGAAGACCCGCTCGCGGAGGTAGCCGTCGAGGTCCAGGTCGGAACCGGCCGAGACGGCCGCCGTGTACGCGGCCAGGACCGCGATGCCCCAGGCGCCACCCTCGGACGCCGTCTCGGCGACGGAGACCGGCGCGTTCAGGGCGCCGGCGAGGAATCGCTGTGCGACGCCGGCGGTCCGGAAGAGGCCGCCGTGCGCGAACATCGCATCGAGTTCGACGCCCTCGTCGGCGAGCACCCGCATGCCCAGGCTGAGCGTGCCGAACACACCGTACAGCTGGGCGCGCATGAAGTTGGCGAGGGTGAGCCGGCTGTCGGGGGTGCGCACGAAGAGCGGCCGGCCCTCGGTGAGTCCGGCGATCGGCTCACCGGCGAGGTGGTTGTAGGCCAGCAGGCCGCCGGCGTCGGCATCGCCGACCAGGGCCTCCCTGAACAGGGTGTCGAACACGGTGTCGCTGTCGAGCGCGGTTCCGGCGGCCGTGGCGAAGCGGCCGAACATGCCCGCCCAGGCGGCGAGCTCGCTGGCGCCGTTGTTGCAGTGCACCATTGCGACGGGGTCGCCGGCCGGGGTGGTGACGAGGTCGAGTTCGTGGTGCACGCTGGCCAGCGGGTGTTCGAGAACGACCATCGCGAAGATGCTGGTGCCGGCGCTGACGTTGCCCGTTCGCGGGGCGACGGAGCAGGTAGCGACCATGCCCGTGCCGGCGTCGCCTTCGGGCGGGCAGAGCACGGCGCCGGGCTGCACTGCGCCCGATGGGTCGAGCAGCGCCGCGCCCGCCGGGGTGAGCGCACCAGCGGGCGCGCCGGCGACGAGCACCTCCGGCAGCAGCCGGGCCAGGTCCAATCGGGGGGCGGACTCGGCGACGAGCGCGTCGTACCGGGCCAGCAACTCGGCGTCGTAGTCCTTGGTGGCGGCGTCGATGGGGAACATGCCGGAGGCATCGCCGACGCCGAGGACCTTGCGGCCGGTGAGCCGCCAGTGCACGTAGCCGGCGAGGGTGGTGACGAAGTCGAGTTGCGGAACGTGCGGTTCGGAGTCGAGTACGGCCTGGTGCAGGTGGGCGACGGACCAGCGCAGCGGGATGTTCACGCCGAACAGCTCGGTGAGCTCTGCCGCCGCGGGACCGGTCGTGGTGTTGCGCCAGGTGCGGAACGGCACCAGGAGCTCGCCGGCCGCATCGAAGGCGAGGTAGCCGTGCATCATCGCCGAGACGCCGATCGCGCCGTACCCGGTGAGGCGTACGCCGTACTGCTTTTCGACGTCGGCGAGCAGGGCGGCGTGGGCCGATTGGATGCCGGACCACACCTCCTCAAGCGAGTAGGTCCAGACCCGGTCCACGAACGCGTTCTCCCACTCGTGGCTGCCGACCGCCAGGACGTCGGACGGGGTGTCCCCGATCAGGCAGGCCTTGATGCGCGTGGAGCCCAGCTCGATTCCGAGGGAGGCGCGCCCGGCGAGGATCGCGTCCCTGGCCGCCGTCTGTCGATCGGTGGCGGGGGGCGGCGTGGCGACGAAATCAGTGCTCGCGGCGGCGTGCTCAGTCATGGCGCGGGACTCCTTTGGCTCGTATGTGATCGATCACATGAACGACCACTCTGACGAGTGTACGGCACAACGTGCCGGCGCCGCATCGATCAACGGCGTGGCGGAGCCGTCGAGGCCCGAACGATCAGCTCGGGCTGCACCGACGGGGCGGCGTCACTCTCCCCCAGCAGCAGGGCGACGGCGCGACGCCCGGCCTCGGCGAGATCCTGCCGGACGGTGGTCAACGGCGGGTGGTAGTACGCCGCCTCGGGGACGTCGTCGAAGCCGACGATGCTGAGGTCCCCCGGCACCTCCAGCCGGGCGGCCGTGGCGGCGCTGAGTGCGCCGAGCGCCATCTGGTCGTTGCCGGCGAAGATCGCAGTGACGCCCTGGTCGAGCAGGGCGGTCGCCGCCCGGTAGCCGGATGCCGCGCTCCAGTCGCCGGACGCGATGAGGTCGGCTCCGAGCCCGTGCTGGGCCAGCTCGTCCCGGAAGCCGGCGAGTCGCTGCGACGCGTCGAGCCACTCCGGAGGGCCGGCGATGTGCCCGACCCGGGTGTGCCCGAGTGCCACGAGGTGTGCGGTGGCCAGGCGCGCCCCGACCACCTGGTCGAGTTCTCGCGCGCCGGGGGTTTCGGGACCGCTGGCCTGCAGCGTGACGAAGGGAATCCCGATGGACAACGCGGAGAGGGCCGCCAGCACCCGGGTCTGCGGCGCCACCACCACGAGTCCCTCTGCGGCGAGGTTCGCGAGGTGGTTGACCGCTTCGTTGACCGACAGGGGGTCGAGGCCATCCGCGTTGGCGATGGTCACGCTGTAACCCCGACCGCGCGCGGCGGTCTCCGCCGCGGCAACGCTCGATGCCGGCCCATATTCGCCGCTGGACGTCGAGAGGATGCCGATCATCCGCGAGCGGCTCGAGGACAGAGCGCGCGCCGCAGCGTTGGGCCGGTAGTTCAGCTCCCGCATCGCCGTGAGCACCTTCTGCCGGGTGGCGTCCCGGAGGCTGGGGTGGTCGTTCAGCACCCGAGACACCGTCTGATGCGAGACCCCGGCGACCTTCGCCACGTCGAACACGCTTGCCGCGCGCGGCCGGGGGTCCTCGGGGTCGGAGTGAGCAGTCATGTCTCGATTATCGCGGTGTCGCCGGGCCTGGTGGGCCAGGTGGGGGCTGCCGGTGGTTACTTGACCAGGTCCTGCCAGCCGTCGCCGTCCACGTACTCGAAGATCAGGTTGGTCTCCGTGTGGGCCACGGCCGGATGTTCGGCGAGGTGCTCCAGGACGAAATCACGAAGGTCGGAGGCGTCCGCGGCGGCGACGTGCAGCAGGTAGTCATCAGCGCCCGCCGTGTGGAACAGTCCGATCACGCCGGGCCAGTGCGGTGCGGCGTTGCGGAAGTCGTCGATCTGGTCGCGCACGTGCTTCGCCAGCCGCACCGAGATCAGCGCCTGCAGCGACGCACCCAGCGCGGCCAGGTCGATGTTGGCCCGGTAACCGCGGATGTGGCCCAGCTGCTGGAGCCGGCGCAAGCGCAGGGACACCGTCGACTCGGCCACGCCGATCTCGGCGGCCAGTGCCGCGCCGGAGGCTCGCGCGTTGACGGAGAGCGCGCGGAGCAGGGCGCGGTCTACCCGGTCGAGATCCGCTTTTTTGGAATCCATGCTCGCCCTCTTTCGTTGCGAGTCAGTTTATCGACCCTTCTGCGACCTCGATACCGGTCAACGCATCAGCTGCGGCCGAGGCGGCGGCGGAGAAGGTCGATCCGCTTCTGGATCTGGGTGACACTGGCCTGCGCCACGGCGGGGCCGCCGCACAGCCGCCGAAGCTCGGCGTGCACCATGGCGTGCGGTTCCCCCGACAGCTTGGACCACATGCCCACAAGACTGCCCAGCAGCTTCCGCTGCTCCTTGAGCGTGCGGTAGAGCGGTATCTCCTCCTCGGGGGCGCCCTCGACCGCGGCGGCGGCTGTGCGCCGCTCAGAGCCGCGTTTGGCCTGCTTGTGCTGGCGCTGGCGCAGCAGCTCGGACACCTGCTCGGGCTCCAGGAGGCCCGGGATGCCGATGAAGTCGAATTCCTCGTCGGTGCCGGGTTCGGCGAGTTCGCCGAACTCGTCGCCGTTGAACATGACCATGTCGAACGTCGCCTGCGAGTCCAGCGCCTGCCAGGTGAATTCTTCGCCCAGCTCGTCCGAGGCCTTGTCGGACTTGTTCGCGGCCGCCACCATGGCGTCCTCGGGGTTGTACATGCCGTCGTCGCCGTCGTCGCGGTTGCTGCGGTCGAGGGCGTGGTCGCGCTCAAGCTCCATGGCGTTGGCCAGGCTGAGCAGGCCCGGAACGTTGGGCAGGAAGATCGACGCGGTCTCACCGCGGCGGCGGGCGCGCACGAACCGGCCGATGGCCTGCGCGAAGAACAGCGGAGTGGACGCGCTCGTGGCGTAGACCCCGACGGCGAGGCGCGGCACGTCGACGCCTTCGGACACCATCCGGACCGCGACCATCCAGCGCCGGGTGTTCTGCGAGAACTCGTCGATCCGGTCGCTGGATTCCTTCTCGTCGGAGAGCACGACGGTGACCGGCTCCCCCGAGATCTCCTCGAGGATCGCCGCGTAGGCGCGGGCGGTGGTCTGGTCGGTAGCGATCACCAGTCCCCCGGCGTCGGGGATGCTGTGCCGGACCTCGGTGAGGCGGCGCTCCGCCGCCCGTAGCACGGCGGGGATCCACTGGCCGCTGGGCTCGAGGGCGGTGCGCCAGGCCTGCGAGGTGATGTCCTTGGTGTTGCCCTCGCCGAGCTTGGCCTCCATCTCGTCGCCGGCCCGAGTGCGCCACTTCATGTGCCCGGCGTAGACCATGAACATGACCGGCCGCACCACCCCGTCCTCCAGGGCGCGACCGTAGCCGTAGTTGTAGTCGCTCTGGGACAGTCGGATTCCGTGCTTGTCGGGCAGATAGGTGACGAACGGGATCGGTGAGGTGTCGGAGCGGAACGGGGTACCGGTCAGCGACAGCCGCTTGGTGGCCGGGTCGAAGGCCTCCCGGATGGCGTCGCCCCAGCTCAGCGCGTCGCCGCCGTGGTGCACCTCGTCGAGGATCACCAGCGTGCGGCTGCTCTGGGTGAGTTCGCGGTGCAGGGCCGCGCGGGTGGCCACCTGCGCGTAGGTGACGGCGATGCCGTGGTAGTGGCTGCCGTAGCGGCCGTGGGCGTTCTTGAAGAACGGGTCGAGCCGGATGCCGGCGCGGGCGGCGGCATCCGCCCATTGGCGCTTGAGGTGCTCGGTGGGCGCGACCACGGTGATGCGGTCGATCACCTTGCGGGCGCGCAGCTCGGCGGCCAGGCGGAGCGCGAAGGTGGTCTTACCGGCACCGGGGGTGGCGGCGGCGAGGAAGTCGCGGGGCTGGTGCTGGAAGTACGCCTCGAGCGCCTCGGCCTGCCAGGCCCGCAGCTTGCTGGCGGTGCCCCAGGCGGCGCGCTCCGGGAACGACGGGGACAGGTGCTCGGCGGCGCTGGTGCCGGCCGGTCCCCGGTCCGGGCCGTAGACCGGCGGTGTGCCGACGTCGTCTGCAAGTACGTTGTCGCCCATAAGGAACAATCCGGGTTCGGTGGTTCCCGAATTCGAGGGCTCCCGGTTCGAGGGTTCCCGGAACGAGGATCCGAAGTCAGGTGCAGTAGTCACTTCATAAGAACCTACCAAGTCACGACGACTCTTGCCGGACGGGGCAGAATGATCAGATGACGAGGCAGCAGCATCCGTGGTCCCGCTACGTCGCTGTGGGCGACTCCTTCACCAAGGGAGTGGGCGACGCCGAACCGGCCAGCCCGGGCGGCAACCGCGGCTGGGCGGACCGGGTCGCCGAGATGCTCAGCCTGGGCTCGGACGATTTCGCGTATGGGAACCTTGCCGTGCGCGGCAAGCTGATGAATCAGATCCTGGCCGAGCAGGTGCAGGCCGCGTTGGCCCTGCACCCCGACCTGGTCACCATCTCCGCCGGTGGCAACGACGTGCTGCGCCCGGGCAGCGACCCGGATGCGATCGCGGCCCGGCTCGACGAAGCGGTCCGGCTGCTCGGCTCTGACGGCGCCACCGTGGTGGTGTTCACCGGCATCGACGTGCACTTCTCCCCCGTCTTACGGGGCCTCCGGGGCAAGGTCGCGATCTACAACGAGAACATCCGGGCGATCGCGACCGCACGCGACGCCATCGTGGCGGACATGTGGTCGCTCACGGCGACTCAGGACGCGCGGATGTGGGCGCCGGACCGGCTGCACCTGAATCCGCTCGGGCACCACACGGTGGCCCGGATGGTGCTCGACACGCTCAATGTGCAGAACCCCCTTGAGCCGTTGGTGCCTGAGCCGATGCCGGGAACCACCTGGCGCCAGGCGCGCACCGAGGACCTCGCCTGGGCGAGGGAGTACCTGGTGCCGTGGGTGCTGCGCCGGGTGCGGCACCAGTCCTCCGGTGACCACATCCTGCCCAAACGACCGGCGGCGGATCCGGTGACCCGGCTGGATGATCCGGAGCAGCCGGCGGAACTTCTCGGTTAGGGCTACGCCTAGACCTCGCCGGGGTGGGTCCAGCGCCAGAACGGCCCGGGATCGCTGATCGTCGTGTCGAGCACCAGGGGAACGGTGAGCGTCTCGGCGCCGACGGTGACGTCGACGCTGCCGACGGAGTCGCCCTTCTCGCCCAGGTCGACGCTGTCCACGTCAACGGAGGTGCTGATCGGCGTGTCGGACCAGACGACGGCGGAGGCGGCCGTCTCAGCGACGGCCTGCCCGGACTGGCCCCACGGCGTCGTGTAGCTGCCGAAGGCGGTGCCCGCGGCGACCAGCTCCACCTCGCGGAAGCCCGGCGTCACGCTGTCGACCAGGGTGAGGATGGTCTGGTTCAGTTCCGGATGGCTGTCGCCGCCGAGCACCACGCCCACCACGGTCACGGAGGTCTCGCCGACCGGCACGTCCACGGCAAAGAGCAGGCAGGCGCCCGCCTCGTCGGTGGTCCCGGTCTTGATGCCGGCGACCCCGTCGGTGCCCAGCAACTTGTTGGTGTTGATCACGGTGCCGACGGTGGGGATGTCGGCGGTGGGCATGGACACGATGTCGGCCAGCACCGGGTTCGCCACCACCAGTTTGCCGATGGCCACGAGGTCGGCCGGACTGCTGACGCTCTCGGCGGAGATACCGCTGGTGTCGGCGACGGTGGTGGCCGTCAGGTTGTTCGCGGCGAGGAAGTCGGCGGCGGCATCGAGGTAGGCGTCGACCGAGCCGAACGCCCACACGGCCAGCGACACGCTGTAGTTGTTCGCGGAGGGCAGCAGCATGGTCTCGAACGCTTCACGCTGGGTGAGGACCATGCCGGACACGACCGGCGCGACCGAGCCGTTTTCGGCGATGGCGTCGTAGTAGATGTCGACGTCATCGTCGGTGAAGGTGATGTCCGGCCCGAGGTCGTCCCCGGTCAGGGGCTTGGCCTGCAGGATCACCAGGGATGTCACCATCTTGGTGATGCTCGCGATCGGCATCGGTTCCTGGTCGCCGCTGGCGGCCAGGACCCCGTCGTAGCCCACCGCGCCGATCGCACCGGCTCCCCCGGCGGGCCAGGTCGGCGAGACGGCCGGTTGGGTGAGGGCGGCGGGCTCGGCCAGCGTTGCAGCGGACGCGGAGACCGGGGCGAGGCCGGATGTGGTGAGGTAGGCGATCGTCGCGAGGATCACGGCGAGGGCGCCGAAGAATGCGATTCGCCGACGGTGGTAGACCTGACGCCGGGTGAGAGACATTCGAGAAGTCTATCGACGCGCGTCTGAGCAGGCCCGCAGGGCGTAGAGGGCGACGGCACTGGCGGAGGCCACATTCAGCGAGTCCACGCCGCGCAGCATCGGAATGGTGACCACGGTGTCGGCGGCGGCCAGCGCGGTGCGGCTCAGGCCGTCACCCTCGGTTCCGAGGATCAGGGCCACCCGCTCCGGCGGGTCGGCCGCGAAAGTGTCCAGCGACACGGCGTTGTCCGCCAGGGCGAGGGCGGCCAGGTGGAAACCGTGCTCGTGCAGCACCGGTCCGGCCTCTGACCACTCCGGCAACCGGGTCCACGGCACCTGCAACACCGTGCCCATGCTCACCCGGACGCTGCGCCGGTACAGCGGGTCGGCGCAGCGCGGCGTGATCAGCACCGCATCGGCGCCGAGGCCGGCGACCGAGCGGAAGATCGCGCCGACGTTGGTGTGATCGACGATGTCCTCCAGGATCACGACGCGCCGGGCGTCGCGGATGATGTCGGCCACTGAGGCGAGGTCGGGCCGGTGCATCGCCGCGAGGGCCCCCCGGTGCAGGTTGTACCCGGTCAACTGCTCAAGCAGGCCGGCCGACCCCACGTAGATCGGCACGTCCGGCCAGTCGGCGAGGAGGCGCCCTGCGTCGGGTAGCCACTGCTCCTGTACCAGGACCGACCGGGGTCGGTGCCCGGCGGCTATCGCACGCCCGATGACCTTCGCGGACTCGGCGATGTACAGGCCGTTGGCCGGTTCGCTGACCCGGCGCAGTGCCACATCGGTCAGCCGGGAATAGTCGGTCAGGCCCGGCTGGTCGAGGTCGGTAATCGGAACGATCTGCACGGAGGCGGCCGCCTTTCTGAATGGGTGGGCTTCCAGACTGTCAGGTCTGCGGGGCAGATCCGATGCGGGTCGGCCGGAGAAGTGGGCGGGTGGTCGGCGAGATCTGTAACACCGTCGAAAACTGACCAGTTTAGACTCGAAGGACATCGTCGTCGGGTCAGGCCGCCAGGGCCGAGCCGTCGACGCGGTCAAGTGGATGGAGCACGATGACGGCTGAGACACTCGCGACACCGTCGGTGGGCGCCGAGCAGGCGCTCGACGGCCTCGCCACCCTGCTCCGCGACCGGCGCACCGCGGTCCTCACCGGCGCCGGCGTGAGCACGGACTCCGGAATCCCCGATTACCGTGGCGCCGGAGCTCCCGTGCGCGTCCCGATGACTTTCCAGACCTTCGTGGCGGACGAGCGCGCCCGCAAACGCTACTGGGCCGGCAGCCACCTCGGCTGGCACCGGTTCCGGGCAGCCGAACCCAACCTCGGCCACCGTTCCCTCGTTCTCCTGGAGAACGCCGGACTGGTCAGCGGGGTCATCACCCAGAACGTCGACGGGCTGCACACCCGGGCCGGGTCCCGGCACGTCGTCGACCTGCATGGCTCCATGGACCTCGTGGTGTGCCTCTCCTGCGGACAGGCGTTCGGGCGGGACAGCATCGCGGCCAGGCTGGAGGCCGACAACCCGGTGCTCGCGCATCCGGAACAGGTGGAGATCGCTCCGGACGGCGATGCCATCGTCGTGGACATCGACGGGTTCATCGTGCCGGACTGCTCCGTCTGTGGCGGTCTGCTCAAACCGAACGTGGTGTTCTTCGGCGAGCTCGTGCCCACGGGCAAATTCGCCGCGGCCGCCGCCCTGGTGCGCGCTGCCGATGCGCTGATCGTGGCCGGCTCATCCCTGGCCGTCAACTCGGGGATCCGGCTGCTCGAACTCGCCAGGCGGCGGAAGCTGCCGATCGTCGTTATCAACCGCGGGGCGACGAAAGGCGACGGTCGAGCACTGGTTAAGCTGGAGGCAGGCACGTCGGAGACGTTTGCCGGGCTGGTGAGCAGACTCACCGGCTAGCTCCCGCTCAGCAGAAGGCGTAGTCATGACCAGGTTCGCGATCGTCCGGCACGGCCAGACCGACTGGAACCTGGAAAAACGCATCCAGGGCAGCACCGACATCCCCCTGAACACGCTCGGCCGGGCGCAGGCGGCCGAAACCGGGCTGTCGCTGCGCGGCACTCGCTGGGACGCCGTCGTCACCAGCCCGCTGGTGCGAGCGCTGGAAACCGCCCGCATCATTGCCGGGGAACTGGACCATTCGGCTGCTCCCCTCATCGTGCCGGAACTCACCGAACGCCACCACGGCGACATCGAGGGGCTGACCTTCGCCGAGCGCCAGGTGCGGTTCCCGGACGGATCGGTGGTCCCGGGCCTGGAGACCCGACAGGCCGTGCTCGATCGGGTGCTGCCCGCCCTGGAGCGGCTGGCGACGGCGCATCCGGATCGGGAACTCGTCGTGGTCTGCCACGGCGGCGTGATCGGCACCCTGGTGCGGTACGCGACCGACGGCGAACGACCCGTCCCCGGCGAGCTGATCCCGAACGGTTCAGTGCATGACTTCCACTGGCGGGCCGGCCGGCTTGAACTCGAGTCGTTCGTCTCTGCCCGTTAGGCCCGGTGCTCGTTTGGCCCGGTGCTCGTTAGGCCCGGTGCCCGTTAGGCCCGGTGCCCGCCCGGCCCGGTGCTCGTTAGGCCCGGTCAGCGCCGCGGCGCGGCCTGGGTGCCTTGCAGCACCTCGAACAGCCGCCGGGCGGAGGTCGCCCAGGTGAACGTGGCCGCCTGCTGCACGGAGAGGCGCGAGCGTCGCGCCCATTCCCCCGGTTCTTCCAGGGCGAGCACGGCGGCAGCGAAGGCGTCGGGATTCCGGGCAGCCGCGAAGCTCGCGGCGTCGCCGCCGATCTCCCGGAAGATGGCGATGTCGCTGGCCACCACGGGGATGCCCAAGCTCATCGCCTCGACCAGCGGGATGCCGAAGCCCTCGTCGAGGGACGCCGTGACCAGGGCCGTCGCCTCGGCCAGGAGCTGGACGTAGGCGTCGTCGGTCACCCCGTTGTGGAACACCAGCGTCGCCTGCGGGGCGAGGGCGCTGAGCCGGGCGCGTTCGTCGTCGCCGATCCGGCTGAGCAGATGGAGTTCGTAGCCGGGCAGCGCCGCTGTCGCCCGCACGAGGGTGTCGACGTTCTTGTACGGCATGAACGAGCCCATGTAGACGAGCCGCCTGGTCGCCGGTGCGCTGCGCGGTGTCATGGACGCTCCCGCCGCGACGGAATCAGCCGCATTGGGCACTACCGAGACCGGCCGGACGGTCAACCGGTGCCGGGCGATGAGAGCGGCCGTGGTCTCGGACACCGTCACCACACCGTCGGCCCGGTTCAGCAGCATCCGCTGGGGAGCCCAGGACAGGTGGTACAGGCGCCAGAGCAACCGGATCCCCGCGGAGAATTCCCGCGGCGGGGTGCGGTTGCGGTAATAGATCAGGTCGTGCACCGTGAGCACCAGGCGGTAGCGGCGGCCCCAGGAGCCCATGGTCTGCATCGGGGTGAAGACGATGTCCGGTTTCAGCTTGTTCACGGTGAGCGCCACGAGGGGCTCGAGCGGGCTGGTCGGTGACCGCACCAGCTGCCACGGCAGGGTGGGCAGCATGGCGAGCTGGCGGTGGTTGCTGATCAGCATGGTCACCGGGTGCAGCCGGCTCAGCTCGGTGACCAGCCCGGCGGTGTACCGGCTGATGCCGTCGTGCCGGTCGGTGCGGGTGTACCGGCAGTCGAAGACGATCCGGAGCGGTTTCTCGGCGGGCGCGCTCATGACTCTCCCGCCTCCAGGAACCGCCGCAGCTGAGCCGCCGCGGCCTCAGGGACCTCATAGTGGATCAGGTGCCCGACGCCGGGGATGACGTGCAGTCGGGCGTCGGCGAACTGGGCGCGCAGCGTCACCTGCGCGGCGACCGGGGTGATGTCGTCTTTTTCGGCGGCGATCAGCAGCGTCCTGGTGGGAATCGTGTCGGCGTACTCGCTGACGTCGTGGCTCACGGAGGCGGTGAAGGCCTGGAGCACGACGGTGCGGTCGGCGAAGGCCGAGAAGTACCTGTCGTGCTGGTCGTGGATCCAACGGCGGCGCGCCCGGCTCCGGGTCTTCGCCATGGTGATGCTCATCACCCGCACGATGATGCGGTTGCGCAGCAGGGCGAAGCCCAGCCGCTCCGGCAGCGTCGCGCCGAGCCAGTAGTAGAACACGGCAAGCCGCGTCAGGTTCCCCCGAGGGCCGGCGAGGGCCGGGGCTGCGATGGGGTTTACGAGGACCAGGTCGTCCGCCGGCAGGCCGCCGGGCGCGGCGGCTGCGGCGGCGACGATGATGGAGCCGAAGGAATGCCCGAGCACGACGACGCGGCCGGGCACGGCGGCCAGGCGCAGGAATTCGGTCAGCCAGGCGGCGTAGGACTCGATGGTGTGCCCGGCGGCGGGGAAGGGTGCCGATTCGCCGAACCCGGGCAGGTCGGGAGCGAGGACGCGGAGCCCCTGCAGCTGGGCTACGACGGCTTCGAGGCCGTGATGGTCACCACGGAACCCGTGCACCATCACCACGGTCGTCGGCGACGCCTGGTCGCCGTATTCCCAGTACCGGGTATCGCTGCCCAGGACGGAAACGCTGTGGGCACGGGCATCCATCACGGAGAGCAGGTCGGCGTATGGCGAGGGAACGATCATCGCTCCCAGTTTAGGCGGGCGCACCTCGCGGGACTCGACAGGAACCGCCCCAATCGATTTAGACTCTTTCGTATCTGCACCATCCATAGTTGACGCGAGCCGCGCCAGTGCCGGAAGGAACGCCGTGAGCTTCTCCGCACCCATTCAGTTGCCCGGGCTGACCCTCGATCCGCGCTGGTATCGCCGCGCGGTGTTCTATGAGGTCATGGTCCGCTCCTTCGTCGACAGCAACGCGGATGGTGCCGGCGACCTGTCCGGTCTCATCTCGAAGCTGGACTACCTGCAGTGGCTCGGCATCGATGCCCTCTGGATTCCGCCGTTCTTCACCTCCCCGTTGCGGGACGGTGGCTATGACGTCGCGGACTACCGGTCGATCCTGCCCGAATTCGGCACGCTCGAGGAATTCAGGGAGCTGGTGACCAAGGCGCACGAACGCAATATGCGCATCATCATCGACCTGCCGTTGAACCACACCTCCGACCAGCACGCCTGGTTCCAGCAGTCCCGGCACGATCCCGCGGGGCCCTTCGGGGACTTCTACGTCTGGAGCGACACGGACGAGCGGTACCCGGACATCCGGATCATCTTCACCGATACGGAGGATTCCAACTGGGCGTTCGACTCGGTGCGGCGCCAGTTCTACTTCCACCGCTTCTTCTCCCACCAGCCGGACCTGAACTATGAGAACCCCGCGGTGCACAAAGCGATCATCGAGGTCGTGCGGTACTGGTTGGACCTGGGCGTGGACGGCTTCCGATTGGACGCGATCCCCTACCTCTACGAGTCGGATGAGGGCAACGGGGAGGGCGAACCGCCCACCCACGACTTCATCCGGCACCTGCGCGGCATCCTTGACCGCGACTACCCCGGCCGGGTCATGGTCGCCGAGGCGAATCAGTGGCCGCGTGAGGTGGCCGCGTTCCTCGGCACCGAAGACGAACCGGAATGCCATATGGCCTTCGATTTCCCCGTCATGCCGAGGATCTTCTACTCCCTCCGTTCGCAGCGGGCGGGCGAGCTCGTGCGGGTGCTGTCGGAGACGACCGACATCCCCGCCGGCGCGGGCTGGGCCGTGTTCCTGCGCAACCACGACGAGCTCACCCTCGAGATGGTCAGCGAGGAGTATCGCCAGGCGATGTACGGCTGGTACGCCTACGACCCCAGGATGCGCGCCAACATCGGCATTCGCCGCCGGTTGGCGCCCCTCCTGGACAACTCCCGCTCAGAGCTCGAGCTCGCCCACGCGCTGCTGTTCGCCCTGCCCGGAAGCCCGTTCCTCTACTACGGCGACGAGATCGGGATGGGCGACAACATCTGGCTGCCCGACCGGGACAGTTCCCGCACGCCGATGCAGTGGACCCCGGACCGGAACGCCGGGTTCTCCGCGGCCGATCCGGGCAAGTTGTACCTGCCCGTCGTGCAGTCCCTGGTGTACAACTACACGCAGACCAACGTCGAATCCCACCTGGCGCAGTCCGGGTCGCTGCTGCACTGGATTCGCAACGTCATCCACGTGCGGAAGGGGCATCCGACGTTCGGTCTGGGGTCCCTGCGGGTGCTGGCGACGGGCCACGAGTCGATCCTCGCGTTCGTGCGGGAATACGCCGGGTCCGGGTCGAGCTTCGGCGATCAGCCGGAGACCGTTCTGTGCGTCTTCAGCTTTGCGCACAACGCCGTCGCATTCCAAATCGATGACCCCGAGATGGCCGGCACCCGGCTGTACGACATCTTCGGCGGGGCCGTGTTCCCGTCCTTCGACGATGCCGGTTCGATCACGCTCACCCTGGGCGCGCAGAGCTTCTACTGGTTGCATTGCGGCGCGGGTGGTACGGGCCTGAACGCCATGGGGATGAACGCGGGCGTGCGTTACAACACAACAGGGTGACCAGCCGAAGCTGATCACCCTGAGGAGCGGAACCGTCAGACGGATCCGAGAAGGCTGGGTCGGACTACTTGCCGAAGCCCTTGTAGCGGGAGTTGAACTTCTCGACGCGGCCGGCGGAGTCCATGATGCGCTGCTTGCCCGTGTAGAACGGGTGGGACTCGGAGGAGATCTCCACGTCGATGACGGGGTAGGTGGTGCCGTCTTCCCACTCGATGGTCTTGGCGCTGGAGACCGTCGAACGGGTAAGGAACGTCGCACCCGACGCGAGGTCGCGGAAGACCACGGGAGCGTATGTGGGGTGAATGTCAGACTTCATGGAGACTTCCTTGGTGCGTTTCGGTGGGTGGGTTCTGGCTCGCCGGTTGCGGCAGAAAAGTGTTCCGGTCACGAGGACCAGCTAGTGAGTTTAGCAGAATCTTGGGCCGCGAGGTGGCCAGGACTCGCCGGCGCTCAGATTGCCCGGGCAGCGTAGCGCCCGTCGGTCTCCGTCAGCTCGATCGGCAGGCCGAAGGCCTCGGTCAGGGTGTCGGAGGTGAGGGCCTCGGCGAGTGGTCCGGCGCTGACGACCGAGCCGCCGGACAGCAGCAGGACGTGCGTGAATCCGCGCGGGATCTCCTCGACGTGGTGGGTGACCATGATGATGGCCGGGGAGTTCGGTTCGCTCGCGTAACCGCTGAGCAGCCGGAGGAGTTCTTCCCGGGCGCCGAGGTCCAGGCTGGCGGCCGGCTCGTCGAGGAGCAGGATCTCCGGGTCGGTCATGATCGACCGGGCGATCTGCACGCGCTTCTGCTCGCCGTCGCTCAAGGTGCCGAACTTGCGGCCGGCCAGGTGGTCGAGCTTCCACTCGGTCAGGACCCGCTGGGCGCGGCGCTCGTCGATCTCCTCGTACTCCTCGTTCCAACGACCGGTCACGGAGTACGCGGCGGTCATCACGACGTTGAGCACGGTTTCCGAGGCGGGCACCCGGCGGGCCATGGCCGTGGAGGCGAACCCGATCCGGGGACGCAACTCGAACAGGTCGCTGGCGCCGATCGGCTCTTCGAGCACCTCGGCGGTGCCCGTGGAGGGGTGCAGCAGGGCCGCGGCGATCTGCAGCGTGGTGGTCTTGCCGGCTCCGTTGGGGCCGAGGATCACCCAACGCTGATCGTCTTCAACGCTCCAATCCACTGAGTCGAGGATGGCTGAGCCACCCCGGACGACGGAAACCCCGGTGAAGTGAAGAACGTTGACCATATCCCCATGTTATCGGGCGTCGCCGGGCCCCCGGGTCACGCTAGAGCAGTCCGGCGTAAATCTCCCGCGTGCTGGCGGCGATCTGGCCCCAACTGAACATCTCCTCGGCGCGCACCCGGCCGGCGCGACCCATTTCGGCGGCCAGCGCGGGGTCCGCAAGGACCTCGGTGAGCGTGCGCGCGAGGTCGGCGACGAAAATCTCCGGATCGGTGGGGGTTCCGGTGCCGTCGCTCAGCTGGTCGATGGGCACCAGACGCCCGGTGACGCCGTCCGCGACAACCTCGGGGATACCGCCGGTGGCGGTTCCCACGACGGGCAGGCCGCAGGCCATGGCCTCCAGGTTGACGATTCCGAGCGGTTCGTACACCGACGGGCACACGAACACGGTGCCGGCGGTGAGCACGGCCGAGAGCTCCGGCTGCGGAAGCAGCCGGTCGATCCAGACCACCCCGGAGCGTTCCTTCTGCAGGGCCTGGACGAGGTCCGTGACCTCGGCGAGGATGCCGGGCGTGTCGGGGGCGCCCGCGCACAGCACGAGCTGCACCTCGGGCGGCAGCAGAGCGGCGGCCCGCAGCAGGTACGGCAGGCCCTTCTGCCGGGTGATGCGGCCCACGAAGACCACGGCGGGCCGGTCGGGGTCGATGCCGAGGGCCCGGACGGTGTCGTGGTCGTCGACGGGCTTCCACCGGTCGAGGTCGATGCCGTTGTAGACCACGTGCACCCGGGCCGGATCCAGCGCCGGGTAGCTGCGCAGGATGTCCGCACGCATGCCTCCGCTGACGGCGATCACGGCGTCCGCGGCCTCGAACGCGGTCTTCTCGATCCAGCTGGACACGCGGTAGCCGCCGCCGAGCTGTTCGGCCTTCCAGGGTCGCAACGGCTCAAGGCTGTGCGCGGTGACCACGTGCGGCACGCCGTGCAGCAGCTTCGCGATGTGGCCGGCTCCGTTGGCGTACCAGGTGTGCGAGTGCACGACGTCGGCGCCCTGCACGTCCTGGGCCATCTGCAGGTCGACGCCCAAGGTCGTGAGGGTCGCGTTGGCGTCCGCCAGTTCGACGGGCACGCCGTAGGCGAACGTGTCGGGCTCCGTCCGGGCGGCGCCGAAGCACCGCACCGTGACATCGATGTCGGCGCGGAGCGCTTTCACGAGTTCCGCAACGTGAACACCGGCCCCTCCGTAGATTTCGGGCGGGTATTCCTTGGTGAGCAGATCGACGCGCATGCAGTAAAACTAGCGCAGCCTGTACCGCGGACACACCCCCGCACGCTGGTCGGAAGTCGCCGATGGCCCTACTCTGAAGTTATGAAGGCCAAGAAGATCTTTGGAATCGTTCTCGCAGGCGGCGAGGGAAAACGGCTGATGCCGTTGACCGAAGACCGCGCCAAGCCGGCGGTACCGTTTGGAGGGCATTACCGTCTGATCGACTTCGCACTGTCGAATCTGATCAACTCGGGCGTCACCCAGGTGGTCGTCCTGACGCAGTACAAGTCCCACAGCCTCGACCGGCACGTGTCGCAGACCTGGCATGTGTCCGGCGGTCTGTTCAACTCGTACATCGCCTCGGTGCCCGCCCAGCAGCGGCTGGGCAAGCGCTGGTTCAGCGGCTCCGCCGATGCGATCCTGCAGAGCCTCAACCTCATCCACGATGAGAAGCCCGACATCGTCGTCGTGGTCGGCGCGGACCACGTGTACCGCATGGACTTCAGTCAGATGATCCAGGCCCACATCGACTCCGGTGCCGAGGCGACCGTTGCCGCCATCCGTCAGCCGATCGGCCTGGCCGACCAGTTCGGTGTCATCGAAGTGGATGCCGCCACCCCCGACAAGATCAAGGACTTCCTGGAGAAGCCCAAGGACGCCGTCGGCCTGGCCGACGCGCCGCACGAGGTGTTCGCGTCGATGGGAAACTACGTCTTCAACACGGACGCCCTCATCGACGCTGTCCGCCGCGACGGCGAACGCACCGATTCCAGCCACGACATGGGCGGCGACATCGTTCCCGACTTCGTCAACCGTGGCGAGGCCGGCGTGTACGACCTGCAGCGCAACGAGGTGCCAGGCTCGACCGACCGCGACCGCTACTACTGGCGCGACGTGGGAACGATCGACTCGTTCTTCGAGGCGCACCAGGACCTGATCTCCGCCCTGCCGGTGTTCAACCTCTACAACCAGAGCTGGCCCATCTTCAGCCAGCAGCTGAACTCGCCGCCGGCGAAGTTCGTGCGGGATGCCAAGGGGTCGCTCGGTACCGTGATCGACTCGATCGTGTCGCTGGGTTGCGTCATTTCCGGTGCCCACCTCGAGCGCAGCGTCGTCGGCCCCTGGGCCGTCATCGACTCCGGCGCCCACGTCGTGGATTCGATCGTGTTCGACCGGGTGCAGATCCGGCCAGGCGCGGTGGTGCACCGCGCGATCCTCGACAAGGACGTCATCGTGGCCGAAGGCGCCGCCATCGGCGTCGACCGCGACCGAGACCTGGCCCGCGGGTTCAGCGTGACCGAATCCGGCATCACCGTGGTCGGGAAGGGTGTGCACGTACACCCGTGATCTCGCCAGTTCGCTTCCTCGTTGTCCTGGATGCCGATTCGACACTCATCGAGAACGAGGTCATCGAGCTTCTCGCTGACGCGGCCGGTTCCCTCGCCCAGGTGGCCGAGGTGACCGACCGTGCCATGCGGGGGGAACTCGACTTCGCCGAGAGCCTCCGCGAACGGGTAGCGACGCTGGCGGGGCTGTCCACCGACGTCTTCGCCGAGGTGGGGGCGCTCATCCGGCCTACCACCGGTGTGTACGACCTGATCGAAGGCCTCCACGCCGCCGGGAGCCGGATCGGTGTGGTGTCCGGTGGTTTCCATGAGCTCCTGGACCCGCTCGCTGCGTCCCTGGGTCTGGACCATTGGCGGGCCAACCGGCTCGAGGTGGCCGACGGACGCCTCACCGGCGGCCTGGTCGGCCCGATCATCGACGCGACCGCGAAAGCCACCGCCCTCACCGAATGGGCGGCGCTGGACGGCGTGGACCTCTGCTCGACGGTGGCGGTGGGTGACGGAGCCAACGACCTCACCATGATGCGGGTCGCCGGTCTCGGCGTCGCCTTCAACGCCAAACCCATCGTGCGCCGCACGGCCGACCTGGTGATCGGTACGACCGACCTCAGCCAGGTCCTGCCGATCCTGGGCCTGCGCGGTTGACCCGGCCGGTGCGAAGCCGGCCGGGTCTTTCGGGGCTCGAGGGTTAGTGGCCCATGCCCAGGCCGCCGTCGACGGGGATGACCGCGCCGGAGATATAGGACGCGTCGTCACCGGCGATCCAGGTGACGACCCTGGCGACCTCGGCGGGCGCGGCGAACCGGCCGGCCGGGATGTTCCGCTTGTACTCGGCCTGCTGCGCCTCGGGCAGGGCGGCGGTCATGTCGGTTTCGATGAAACCGGGGGCGACGACGTTCGCGGTGATGCCGCGGGCGCCGAGCTCCCTGGTGACCGAGCGGGCGAGACCGACCAGGCCGCTCTTGGACGACGAGTAGTTCACCTGGCCGGCGGAACCGTACAGCCCGACGACGCTGGAGATGAGCACGATCCGGCCGAACCTGGCCTTGAGCATGCCCTTGGACGCCCGCTTGACGACGCGGAACGCGCCGCTGAGGTTGGTGTCGATGACCGAGGTGAAGTCCTCCTCCGACATGCGCATGAGGAGGGTGTCCTTGGTGATGCCGGCGTTGGCCACGACCACTTCGACCGGGCCGAGCGCGGCTTCGATCTCGGTGAAGGCGGCGTCGACGGAGGCGTAGTCCGTGACGTCGGCCCGCACGGTGAGGCTGCCGGCGGGGCCCTCGCCGGAGCGGGCGGTGATGGCCACCCGGTGCCCTTTGGCGATGAATTCCTCGGCGATGGCGTAGCCGATGCCGCGATTGCCTCCGGTTACCAGAACTGTTCGAGCGGTCGCCATGGCGCGGTCCTTTCAGTGGGAATGCCCGCACGTCAGCGGGCACAGATCCATTCAGCTTAGAGCGTCCATCGATGCACCCCAGGGGTGGACAGGAGACGTAAACTTGTTTCACGACAGGTAACCGGCCTACGAATACCGATCACCGGGTGAAGCGATGGGCACGATGAAGCAGCAATCGATCACGACGCTCCCTCTGTCTCCGGAGGAGGAGCGGCGTCGCCGCATGATCCGGTATGCCGTCACGATGGGCATCCGCATGGTCTGCATCGTACTGATGCTGTTCGTGCAGGGCTGGTGGCTCCTGATTTGCGCTCTCGGCGCCATCCTGCTCCCGTACTTCGCCGTTGTCGCTGCGAATGTGCACGGCGGCCAGCCCACCCCTGAGGTGCTACGGCCCGGCGCCGTGGCCACGCTCCCCCGGCTTGCCGCCGGCCGCCCGGACGAGAACCGGCCCACGAGCGACGGAGAACCCCTGTGATCGGCTTCGGGGACGCCCCGGAGACCAGCTGCTCGCGGGCCGGCTGCCGAGAGGGCGCCGCCTGGCGGCTCGACTGGCGTAACCCGCGCATCCACGCCGAGGACCGCAGGAAAACCTGGCTTGCCTGCGACGAGCATGTCGAGTTCCTCAGCGATTTCCTGCGCACCCGCGATTTCCCCCTCACGGTGAGCGCCATCCGGCCCACCCAACCGGAGCCCGCATGACCGGCTGGCGGTTCCTGGTTTCGCGGCAGTGGGCAGGTTACCTGGCCCTCACGATCATCTTCGCCGTGGTGTGCTCGGGGCTCGGCATGTGGCAACTCGCCCGGCGCGCCGAGGCCCAGGTCGAGATCAGCCGGCTGGACGCGAACTTCGACGCCGAACCCGTGTCGCTGGCCGAGGCCCTGCCCACCCTGGAATCCTTCGACGAGGATCAAAAATGGTTGCCCGTCGAACTCACCGGAACCTACCTGCTGGATGAGGAGTTGCTCGTCCGGAACCGTTCGCTGAACATCAATCCCGGATTCGAGGTTCTCACTCCGCTGCTGCTGGCCAATGGTGACGTTTTCATCGTCGACCGCGGCTGGGTGCCGACCGGTGAAGACCAGAACTCCCCCGACGCGGTGCCGGCAGCGCCGGACGGCCAGGTCACCGTGGTGGTTCGGCTCAAGCAGGGAGAGCCAGTGCTGGCGGGCCGCAGTGCCAGCGGCAATCAGGTGGCCACCATCAACCTGCCCGACATCGCGGAACGGCTCGGCCAGGACACCTACACCGGCGCCTACGGACTGATGAAGTCGGAGGATCCGGCTCCCGCCGAACGTCCCACCGCCGTGCTGCGACCCGTTCGCGATGAAGGGCCGCACCTGTCCTACGCCTTCCAGTGGTTCGTCTTCGCCCTGATGGCGTTCGTGGGCCTGGGCTGGGCGGCCAGGCAGGAGTTCCGCACCGTCAACGCCGAGGTGCCGCAGGAGCAGGAGCGGGCCGCTGAGCGGGCCAGGCGGCAGGCGGCGAAGCCCCGCAGCGACGCCGAGATCGAGGACGAGCTGATCGACCAGCACTCCTGATCTGAGAGAGCGCAAAACCCGCCGCCCCTGACGGGGCCGGCGGGTTTTTCGCAGCTGGGACCGAACGGGTCAGGCGAGCGTGATCAACTCCAGGTAGTCCTTGTTCCAGTGGTCCTCGGTGCCGTCGGGCATGATGAGCACCCGCTCGGGGTTGAGCGCCTCGACGGCGCCCTCATCGTGGCTGACCAGCACCACGGCGCCGGTGAAGTGCGCCAGGGCATCCAGGATTTCTTCACGGCTGGCCGGGTCGAGGTTGTTGGTGGGCTCGTCGAGCAGCAGCACGTTGGCGCCGGAGACCACGATCATCGCCAGGGCGAGACGGGTCTTCTCTCCACCGGAGAGGACTCCGGCCGGTTTGTGCGAGTCGTCTCCGGTGAACAGGAACGAACCGAGCACCCGCCGGGCTTCCATCTCGGTGATGTTCGGCGATGAGGAGATCATGTTCTGCAGCACACTGCGCTTCACATCGATGGTCTCGTGTTCCTGGGCGAAATAGCCGATCCGCAGGCCGTGGCCGGCCACGATCTCGCCGGTGTCCGGTTTGTCCACCCCGGCGAGCATCCGCAGCAGGGTGGTCTTCCCGGCACCGTTGAGGCCCAGGATGACGACCTTGGAGCCACGGTCGATAGCCAGGTCGACGGCCGCGAAGATTTCGAGGGACCCGTAGCTCTTGGAGAGGTCGGAGGCCATCAGCGGGGTCCGGCCGCACGGGGCCGGCTCGGGGAACCGCAGTTTGGCGACCCGCTCAACGGCGCGCACGGCGTCCAGTCCGGACAGAAGCTTCTCGGCACGCGCGACCATCTGGTGGGCGGCGGCGGCCTTGCTAGCCTTGGCGCCGAACTTGGCGGCCTGCAGCTGCAGCGTGGATGCCTTCTTCTCGGCGTTGGCGCGTTCCTTCTTGCGGCGGTCCGCGTCGGCGACGCGCTGGCGCTGGTAGTTCTTCCAGTTCATGTTGTAGATGTCGATGACCATGCGGTTGGCATCGAGGTAGAACACTCGGTTGACGGTGTCGCCGACGAGTTCGATGTCGTGGCTGATGATGATGCAGCCGCCGCGGTAGTTCTTCACGAACTCCCGCAGCCACACCACCGAGTCGGCGTCGAGGTGGTTGGTGGGCTCGTCGAGGATCATCGTCTCGGCGGCGGAGAAGAGAATGCGGGCCAGCTCGATCCGGCGACGCTGCCCACCGGAGAGAGTGCGCAGCGGCTGATCGAGGATCCGGTCGGGCAGGTTCAGGTTGCTGGCGATCGACGCCGCCTCCGCCTCGGCGGCATAACCGCCCAGAGCGTTAAACTCGTCGGTGAGAGTGCCGTAGCGCTTCATCGCCCGTTCGCTGGTCTTGCTGTCGGTCGAACCCATCTCGATTCCGGCCTGAGTCAGGCCGAGGGAGATGGTGCCGAGGCCGCGGGCGTCGAGGATCCGGGTGCGGGCGAGCATGTCGGGGTCGCCGGAGCGCGGGTCCTGCGGGAGGTAGCCGATGTCGCCGGACTTCTCGATCTTCCCCTTGGTGGGAAGGGTCTCCCCCGCCAGGGTCTTCGTCAGCGTAGTCTTGCCGGCACCGTTCCGACCGACCAGGCCGATCTTGTCGCCGGCGGAAACGCGGAAGCTCACGTCCTCCATGAGCACGCGCGCCCCAACTCGGATTTCGAGATCTTGCACACTGAGCACAGCAATAGTCCATTCAAGGGAGTCGGAGGAGGGCGGCCAAAGGCGGCCAATCCACCAGTATATTTGTTCGCGCGGGGTTTCGGTGCCGATGTGCCCGAATGGGTGCTCTCGGCCGGCGATCACCGGGCGGGGAAACGCCCGGTGGGCAGCACCCCGGGCAGTGCGGACCGCAACCAGTTCTCGTAGGTTTCCCTCGACCAGCCGAAGCCGCCCACCAGGGTGGTGAACACCTGGGGATGGCCGAGCGCCCAGATCGACGTGGCGGCCTCATGGTCGCTCAGGCCCGGCCGCAGCCCCAGCTGGGAGCGGAGCGCGCCGACGGCTTCGCTGTACGCGTGCAGGCTGCGGGCTGCCATGCTGAGCTCGAGTTCCTTGATCTCCGGGTCCAGCCCGGCGGCCTCGTTGACCACGCGGTTCAGCGGAGCCGCCCGCTCGTTGGAATCGGCGATCCAGGCGGCGAGGACCCGCACGGCGCTCCCGGGGTTTCCGGCACCGGTGATCCCCGCGCCGAGCCCGGTCGCGGAGAGGCCGGCCGCACGCGCCCCGTCGTTCGTCGCGGCGAGGACCGCCGCGAGGACGTCCACCTTTGAGCCCACGGTGTTGTAGATGGTCTGGACGGCAACCCCGCCCTTGTCGGCGATGGCGGCGATCGACGTGCCCACGTAACCGTGTTCCCGCATCAACGCACTGGCGGCCTCGATGATGTCCCCCCGGGTGCCGGCGGTCTGGGCATCGCGGCGGATCTGGCTGCGGGTGCGCGGGTTATCCATCTGCTTAGAATAGCCCTCTAACGCCTGGTACGGCGTTACAAACGGTGATGCGTCGCGATCGCGCGTCGACGCCGGCCCATCCAGGCCGGATGGAACGAAAAACCGCGCCGGGCCGGATGCGTGGCATCCGTCCCGGCGCGGGCGGTTGGTTCGGTCTCAGATCGCGAAGCCGAGTGCGCGCATCATGTCGCGGCCGTCGTCGGTGATCTTCTCCGGACCCCACGGCGGCATCCAGACCCAGTTGATCCGGAACTGGTCGACGACGCCGTCCAGCGCTTCCGCGGTCTGTTCCTCGAGCACGTCGGTGAGCGGGCAGCCGGCCGATGTGAGAGTCATGTGGATGATCAGGGCGTCGTTCTCGTCGTCCCAGCCCAGGTCGTAGATCAGACCGAGGTCGACGACATTGATGCCCAGCTCAGGGTCCATGACGTCCTTGAGCGCCTCTTCGATCTCATCGAAGCGCGCCGGGGTGAGTGTGGAGACCATGGTTCTAGCCTACGGGCGTCTCGGCGAGGAAGCGATCGTATCCTTCGTCTTCGAGACGGTCGGCGAGTTCGGGGCCGCCCTGTTCGGCGATGCGGCCGTCCACGAAGACGTGCACGAAGTCGGGCTTGATGTAGCGCAGGATGCGGGTGTAGTGCGTGATCAGGAGCAGCCCGAGGCCGGTGTTCTCCTTGGCGCGGTTGACCCCCTCGGACACGATTTTCAGCGCGTCGACGTCGAGGCCGGAGTCGGTCTCGTCGAGGACGGCGAACTTGGGCTTGAGCAGTTCCAGCTGCAGGATCTCGTTGCGCTTCTTCTCGCCACCGGAGAAGCCTTCGTTGACGTTGCGCTCGGCGAAGCTCTTGTCCATGCGCAGGCGCACCATGGACTCGCGGACATCCTTGATCCAGGTGCGGATCGCAGGTGCCTCACCGTCGATGGCGGTCTTGGCGGTGCGGAGGAAATTGGTGACGGTGACGCCGGGGATCTCGACCGGGTACTGCATGGCCAGGAAGAGGCCGGCGCGGGCGCGCTCGTCGACGGTCATGGTGAGGACCTCGGCCCCGTCCAGCAGGATGGAACCGCTGTCGACGTGGTACTTGGGGTGGCCGGCGATCGTGTATGCCAGGGTGGACTTGCCGGAGCCGTTCGGCCCCATGATCGCGTGGATCTCGCCCTCGTTGATGGTGAGGTCGACGCCGCGCAGGATCTGCTTGGTGCCCTGGTCGGTCTCGACGCTGACGTGCAGGTCTTTGATCTCAAGAACAGACATTTTCAGTATCTCTTTCGTTGTCCGCGTGCTGCGGGCTTCAGTGTGGAGGGCCGGATGCCGCCGTGCGGGTGAGCGCGGAGGGCATCAGACGGCGATGGTGACCAGTGGGTCGATAAACACGTCTCCGTCGATCAGGTCGACCTGGTAGACGGGCACGGGCTCGTAGGCCGGCAGGGTCAGCGGGCGACCGGTCTTGAGCGAGAATTTGGAGCCGTGCGCCCAGCATTCCAGAGTGTCCCCTTCGACGAAGCCCTCGGACAGCGAGATGTCGCCGTGGGTGCAGGTGTCGCCGATGGCGAAGACGGCGCCGTTCGAGTCCCGGACGACGGCGATGGACACGCCGCCGATCTCGACCTTGATGGCCTCGTTGGGCTCAAGCTCGTCGAGCGCGCAAATCTTGGTTGACGCCATGTTCAGTTGCCTTCTGTTCCGCGGAGTTCGTCTTCGATGGCGCCCTGCAGGCGCTCTTCGAGGGCGGGTGAGCCGATGTGCTGCACGATTTCGCTGAGGAAGCCGCGCACGACGAGGCGCCGTGCTTCGATCTCCCCGATACCACGCGACTGCAGGTAGAACAGCTGCTCGTCGTCGAAGCGACCCGTGGCGCTGGCGTGTCCTGCTCCGAGGATGTCGCCGGTCTCGATTTCGAGGTTCGGGATGGAGTCTGCCCGGGTGCCCTCGGTGAGGACCAGGTTGCGGTTCTGCTCGTAGCTGTCGGTGCCCGGTGCGGTGTTGCCGATCAGCACGTCGCCAATCCAGACGGTGCGCGCTCCGGCGCCCTGCAGGGCGCCCTTGTAGGTCACCCGGCTGCGGCTGTTCGGTGCGTCGTGGTTGACGTACACCTGCTGCTCGAGGTGCTGGCCGGCGTCGGCGAAGTACAGGCCGAAGAGCTCGGTGTCGCTGCCCTGGCCGGCGAGGTGCACCGACGGGTTGACCCGCACGATGCCGCCGCCGAGGGAGACGACGACGTGCTTGAGGCGGGCGTCCCGGCCGATGCTGGCGAAGTGGTTCGCGAGCTGGACGGCGTCGGCGTTCCACTCCTGCACGGTGACGACCGTGAGGTTGGCGGATTCGCCGACGATGATCTCCACGTTCTCGGAGATGCGCGCGTCGCCGGTGTTCTGCAGGATCACGACGGCTTGGCTGAACGGCTTGGCCTCGATGACGGTGTGTGCAGCGCGGGGCGCCGAACCGAGGGCGGATCGGGTGAGCGTGATCTCCTTGGCTTCCTCGCCGGTGACGGTGATGGCCAGGGCCTTCTCGAAGGTGCTCCATGCGTTCGCGGCGGCGCGCTCCTCGGGGGCTCCGGCACCGCCGATGCGCGCATCGGTGCGGTCGACCCAGGTCACATCGACGTCGGCGTGCGGCGTCGAAGCGAAGTCGTACACCGCACCGTCGAGTTCGCCGGCGGTGAGGTCGGTGAACTTGGCGACGGGTGAAAGCTTCCAGACCGCTTCCCGGCCGGTGACGGCAGGGAAGTCGGCCACATCGAAGCTCTTGAATCGTGCGGAGCGGGTCTGCACGGGGACGAAGCCGAACCGGCCGTCTGAGTGTTCCTTGATGCCGTGCTGCTGCGCGGTGGGCAAGGCTTCCGACGAGGTTGCGGCGTCGGGCGCTGTTGAAGTTGAGGCGGCGGACATTTAGCCGACGGATCCTTCCATGCCCATTTCAATGAGCTTGTTGAGTTCGAGGGCGTACTCCATCGGGAGCTCCCTGGCGATCGGTTCGATGAAGCCACGCACGATCATGGCCATGGCTTCGTCTTCGGGCATGCCACGGCTCATCAGGTAGAAGAGCTGCTCTTCGCTGACCCGCGACACGGTGGCCTCGTGGCCGAGCTGAACGTCGTCGACCCGGATGTCGATGGCGGGGTAGGTGTCGGACCGGGACTGCGTGTCAACCAGCAGGGCATCACAGCGCACGGTGTTGGCGGAGTGGTGCGCTCCGGCATCCACGCGCACTTCACCGCGGTAACCGGCACGGCCACCGCCTCGGGCGATCGACTTCGACACGATGGAGGACTGCGTGTACGGGGCCATGTGGATCATCTTGGCGCCGGCGTCCTGGTGCTGGCCGGGGCCGGCGAACGCGACCGACAGGGTCTCGCCCTTGGCGTGCTCGCCCATCAGGTAGATGGACGGGTACTTCATGGTGACCTTCGAGCCGATGTTGCCGTCGATCCACTCCATGGTGGCGCCCTCGGCAGCCGTGGCGCGCTTGGTGACGAGGTTGTACACGTTATTCGACCAGTTCTGGATGGTCGTGTAGCGAACGCGGGCGTTTTTCTTCACGATGATCTCGACAACGGCGGAGTGCAGCGAGTCGGACTTGTAGATGGGGGCGGTGCAGCCCTCGATGTAGTGCACGTAGCTGCCCTCGTCGGCGATGATCAGCGTGCGCTCGAACTGGCCCATGTTCTCCGTGTTGATACGGAAGTAGGCCTGCAGCGGGATCTCGACGTGCACGCCGGGCGGCACGTAGACGAACGAGCCACCGGACCAGACCGAAGTGTTCAGGGCGGCGAACTTGTTGTCGCCGGACGGGATGACGCTGCCGAAGTACTCCTCGAAGAACTCCGGGTGCTCCTTGAGGGCGGTGTCGGTGTCCATGAAGATGACGCCCTGGGCTTCGAGTTCCTCGTTGATCTGGTGGTAGACCACCTCGGACTCGTACTGTGCGGCGACGCCGGACACCAGGCGCTGACGTTCGGCCTCGGGAATGCCGAGCTTCTCGTAGGTGTTCTTGATGTCGTCGGGCAGGTCTTCCCAGGTCTGGGCCTGCTTCTCCGTGGAGCGCACGAAGTACTTAATGTTGTCGAAATCGATCTCGGACAGATCGGCGCCCCACGTGGGCATGGGCTTGCGCTCGAAGAGCTGCAACGCCTTCAGGCGCCGCTCCAGCATCCAGGCCGGTTCCTTCTTCAGGTTCGAGATGTCGGTGACAACCTCGGGCGAAATTCCGCGGCGCGCGGAGGCGCCGGCGGCGTCGGAATCGGACCAGCCAAATTCGTACACCCCCAGCCCTGCGAGCTCGGGTCGGTCCAGTAGAACGTCAGACATTATTACCTCTTCTCCTATCCACATCAACCCGGATATCAGTCCGGCCATTCCCGCCCGGCGTGCCGTCACGACCGACTGGTCGAACGTGCACGGCCCAGGAGGAGTGAGTTGTGTGGATGGCTACGTTGCGTACCTAAGATGAACAGGGGCCGGTCGCGCCGTGACGAAAAAAACGCATGCCGCGCACGCTGGGCCCGTGAAACACCTAATTCTACAGGCTAGTGATGTTATTAGTAGTGCGACCCGGCGTATTCACATACGTGCGCACAAGCAGGGAGCAGAACCCGTGAACCGGATAATCGACTGGTTGCCCACGAGAGTGGACCGTCGTCTCATCGTGCTCGGCTGGGTGTACCTCGCCGCGCAGATCTTCCTGGTCGGCACGGGCGGCCTGGTCCGGCTCACCAGTTCAGGCTTGGGCTGCCCCACCTGGCCCAAGTGCACGGCCGACTCGATCGTCAACACCCCGGAGATGGGCATCCACGGCGTCATCGAATTCGGCAACCGCCTGCTCGGCGTGGTGCTCGGCCTGGTCGCCATCGTCGCCTTCGTCGCCGTGCTGCGGATGCGGAAGAGCCGCCCCGACCTGTTCCGGCTGACCCTGCTCGCGGGGCTGGGCATCCCCGCCCAGGCCGTGATCGGCGGTATCAGCGTGCTGACCCAGCTGAACCCCTACGTGGTCGGCCTGCACTTCGTGATCTCGGTGGGGCTGGTCGGGCTGTGCACCGCGTTCGTCTACCGGCTCTACACGGGCTCGGCTCCCCGGGAGCGCGTGGTTCCCGTCTGGTACCTGATCGTCGCCCACGTCACCACCCTCGTTGTTGCCGTGACCATCGCCGTGGGTATCCTCACGACCGGGTCCGGCCCGCATGCCGGTGACGCGGATGCGCCCCGGAACGGCCTGGACTCGGAGTTCCTGCAGCACGTGCACAGCTGGCCCGCCTACCTGACGCTGGCGCTCACGCTGGTGCTGGTCCTTTGGGCGGTGACCCTGCGCCTGCCGCTTCGTCGGTGGGCGTTCCTGCTGCTGGCCGTGGAGCTCGCGCAGACGGCGGTCGGCCTCATCCAGGCGAACCTGGGCCTGCCGGCCGTCCTGGTCGGCATCCACATGGTCCTGGCCTGCGTACTGGCCTCGGTGATGACGGCTCTGGTGCTTAACCTCAAGCAGCCCGTCGGCAGCCCGACCGCTCCCCCGGCCCCCCGCACCATTGCGGACACCCTGGCCCGCTGACCGCAACCGATGCCTCCGCGAGAGCGGCCCAGTGGTCACCTCAGCGCGCTGAAGCGACCTCAACGCTGCTCTCGCGGGTCAGAAGGGCAGCAGCGGGTCGACGCCGACGGCGACGAAGACCAGAGTCAGGTATGCGATCGAACCGTGGAACACCCGCATCGGCGACACGTGCTCGTGGCGGATGGCGAGGTTGTAGAGGCGGTGGGTCTCGTAGATGAACCAGGCGCCGGAGCCGGCCGCGACCAGCGTGTAGAGCAGGCCCATGCCGGCGATGGGGACCAGCAGCAGTGAACACGCCACGGTCGCCCAGGCGTACAGGATGACCTGCAGGCCGACCTGGGCGCGACCGCGTACCACGGACAGCATCGGCACGCCGGCGGCTTGGTAGTCGTCGCGGTACTTCATCGAGAGCGGCCAGTAGTGCGGCGGGGTCCACAGGAAGATGATGAGGAACAGGATGAACGGCGGCCAGGACAGGTCGCCGGTCACGGCGGCCCAACCGATCAGCACCGGCATGCAGCCCGCGACGCCGCCCCAGACGATGTTCTGCGCCGTGCGGCGCTTGAGGATCATCGTGTAGAACACCACATAGAGCAGGATGGCGCCCAGCGACAGCAGGGCGGCCACCCAGTTGGTGAAGATCCAGAGCCACGCGATCGACACGGCACCGAGCACCCAGGCGAAGACGAGGGCCTGCCGGTCCGTGAGCTCGCCGGTGACCAGCGGACGCCCCTGGGTGCGGTTCATCACCCGGTCGATGTCGCGGTCGAGGTAGCAGTTGAAGGCCCCCGCCGAACCGGCGCTGAAGGCGCCGCCGATGAGGGTGGCAAGCACCAGCCAAAGGCTCGGGATGCCACGTTCGGCCAGGATCATGGTCGGCGCCGTCACAACGAGTAACAATTCGACGACCCGGGGCTTGGTCAGCGACAGGTAGGCACGGAAGGTGCTGGCCATCCTCTCGAACCGAGCCGGCCGGCTGAGGGTGGGCGTCTTTTCGGCGGTATCCATAACTCCTCGTGCGCTTCGCATATTGCCGCAATTCTAGATCATTCTGCCACCTCTCACTCCCGGCCGGCCTCTGCGAGCGTGGCGCAATATCCGCGAAACAACGCCACCAAGCCGGGTTCCGTATACTGGAATCGCTCGCCAATCAAAGGGGCATGCATCCGTGAGCCATCTGATACGGGCCTCCTCCTGCGCACCTCGATGCCGATAACGACGTCGGCGGGCAATTACTCTCCAGCGGCGCGGAACAAACACGTGCCGCCTTTTGACGGATTATGAAGGGTCAGTTCACGTGGCAGCATTGCAGTGGGATTCCATCGACAACAAAGCGGTCGACACCGCTCGCATCCTCGCGGCTGACGCCGTGGAAAAGGTCGGGAACGGCCACCCGGGTACCGCCATGAGCCTCGCTCCGGCCGCGTACCTGCTGTTCCAGAAGGTCATGCGTCGTGATCCCGCCGACAACGAGTGGATCGGTCGCGACCGCTTCATCCTCTCGGTCGGTCACAGCTCACTCACCCAGTACGTGCAGTTGTACCTGGGCGGCTACGGCCTCGAGCTCGACGACCTCAAGGCCCTGCGCACCTGGGGCTCCAAGACCCCGGGCCACCCGGAGTACGGCCACACCGACGGCGTCGAGATCACCACCGGCCCGCTCGGCCAGGGCCTCGCGTCCGCCGTGGGCTTCGCCTACGCCTCCCGCTTCGAGCGCGGCCTGTTCGACCCCGAGGCCGAGGCGGGCACCAGCCCGTTCGACCAGTTCGTGTACGTCATCGCCGGCGACGGCGACCTGCAGGAGGGCATCACCTCCGAGGCTTCCTCGCTCGCCGGACACCAGCAGCTCGGCAACCTGATCGCGATCTACGACTCCAACCAGATCTCGATCGAGGACGACACCAACATCGCGTTCACGGAGGATGTCGCCGCCCGCTACGACGCCTATCACTGGCACGTGCAGACCGTGGACTGGAAGAAGACCGGCGAGTACGTCGAGGACGTCGCCGCGCTCAACGACGCCATCGAAGCGGCTCAGAAGGTCACCGACAAGCCGTCGCTGATCATCCTCAAGACCATCATCGGCTGGCCCAGCCCGAAGAAGCAGAACACCGGCAAGATCCACGGCTCCGCCCTGGGCGCCGAGGAACTCGCCGGCGTGAAGGAGATCCTCGGGTTCGATCCCGAGAAGACCTTTGAGGTGTCCGACGAGGTCATCACCCACACCCGCAAGGCCCTCGACCGTGGCGCGGAGCAGCACGCCGAATGGACCGTGCGCTTCGACGCATGGGCCGCCGCCAACCCCGAGCGCAAGGTCCTGCTCGACCGCATCCTCTCCGGCGACCTGCCCGACGGCGTCGACGAGGCCCTGCCCGTCTTCCCGGCCGGCACCGAAGTGTCCACCCGGGCGTCCTCCGGCAAGGTGCTCACCGCACTCGGCCAGGTCATCCCCGAGCTGTGGGGCGGCTCGGCCGACCTCGCCGAGTCGAACAACACCACCATCGGCGGTGCGGCCTCGTTCATCCCGAGCGAGCACTCCACCGGCGAGTGGACCGGGAACTCGTACGGCCGCGTCCTGCACTTCGGCATCCGCGAACACGCTATGGCCGCGATCCTCAACGGCATCGTCCTGCACGGCAACACCCGCCCGTTCGGCGGAACGTTCCTGATCTTCAGCGACTACATGCGTCCCGCCGTCCGGCTGGCCGCCCTGATGAAGGCACCGTCGATCTTCGTCTGGACGCACGACTCGGTCGCCCTCGGCGAGGACGGCCCCACCCACCAGCCCATCGAGCAGCTCGCGACCCTGCGGGCCATCCCCGGACTCGACGTGGTGCGCCCCGGCGACGCCAACGAGGTCTCCTGGGCCTGGAAGACGATCCTCGAGCGTCGCAACGGCCCGGCCGGCATCGTGCTGACCCGCCAGAACATCCCCGTGTTCGAGCGCGGCGACGGCGAAGCGTCCGGCGAGACCTTCGCCTCGGCCCAGAACGTCGCAAAGGGCGCATACGTGCTCGCCGAGGCTCCGAACGGCACCCCCGACGTGATCCTTCTCGCCACCGGCTCCGAGGTGCAGCTTGCCGTCGCCGCCCGCGAAGCCCTCAAGGCGGATGGCGTCAACGCTCGCGTTGTCTCCGTTCCGAGCCTGGAGTGGTTCGAAGAACAGTCCGCCGAATACCGCGAGTCGGTTCTGCCCAGGGCGATCACCGCCCGGGTATCGGTTGAGGCCGGAATCGCGTTGACCTGGACTAAGTACGTCGGCGACCGCGGCCGCAGCGTCTCGATCGAACACTTCGGTGCGTCGGCCGACTACAAGACCCTGTTCCGCGAATTCGGCATCACCACCGAAGCCGTGGTAACCGCCGCCAAAGAATCCCTCGCCGCGCTCTGAGCGCGACATCCCTAGCAGAGCAGCATTCAAGGAGATTTGATTTTCATGACTGAAACCACCACCCCCACCGCGGCCCTCTCGGCCGCCGGCGTCAGCATCTGGCTCGACGACCTGTCCCGCCAGCGCATCCAGTCCGGCGGACTGGAGACCCTCATCGCGGAAAAGAACGTCGTCGGCGTCACCACGAACCCGACGATCTTCGCGGGCGCCCTGAGCAAGGGCGAGGCCTACGCCTCCCA
This sequence comes from Cryobacterium sp., assembly GCF_025463825.1. Lineage (GTDB taxonomy): Bacteria > Actinomycetota > Actinomycetes > Actinomycetales > Microbacteriaceae > Cryobacterium. The sequence goes on along the minus strand of NZ_JAODBG010000055.1, from coordinate 21,871 downwards.
GGTGGCCACCCTGGCCGCCGCCGGCACCAACGTCACCGACGCGGTGTTCGAGATCACCACGGATGACGTCGCCGCTGCCTGCGACATCTTCCGCCCGATCTACGACGCCACCAACGGCTTCGACGGCCGCGTCTCCATCGAGGTCGAGCCCGCCGCCGCTCACGACGCGGAGAAGACCCTCGCCGAGGCGCAGCAGCTGTGGAAGAAGGTCAACCGCCCCAACGCGATGATCAAGATCCCCGCGACCATCGAGGGCCTCGAAGCCATCACGGAGACCATCGCGCTGGGTATCAGCGTCAACGTCACCCTGATCTTCAGCCTTGAGCGCTACCGTGCGGTCATCAACGCGTACCTCAGCGGACTCGAGAAGGCCAAGGCGGCCGGCATCGACCTGTCCACGATCCACTCCGTCGCCTCGTTCTTCGTGTCGCGCGTGGACACCGAGATCGACAAGCGCCTGGCGGCCGTCGGCACCGACGAGGCCCTCGCCCTGCAGAGCAAGGCCGGCGTCGCCAACGCCCAGCTGGCCTACCAGGTCTTCGAGCAGTCCTTCGCGTCCGAGCGGGCCGCCGGCCTGCTCGGCGCCGGCGCCAACAAGCAGCGGCCGCTCTGGGCATCCACCGGCGTCAAGTCGGCCGACCTGCCCGACACCCTCTACGTGACCGAACTGGTCGCCCCCGAGGTCGTCAACACCATGCCGGAGAAGACTCTCGAGGCCACCTTCGACCACGGTGTCATCGTTGAGGGCGCCGTCACCGGCGCCTACGACGCGGCGAACGTGGTACTGGACGCCATCGCCGCGCAGGGTGTCTCCTACGACGACGTGACCCGGGTCCTCGAAGAGGAAGGCGTGTCGAAGTTCATCGTCTCCTGGAACGAACTGCTCGACACGGTGACCGCCGCACTCGAAGCCGCCAAGTGAGTTTTAGGATCTCGGTGAGCGGCGCGGCGGCCGAGGCCGTCCGCGCCGCCCTGCCGGCCCTCGTCGACGACCTCGTCGCGTCGGGCATCACCTCCCTCGACCCCGCGCTGTGGGGCCCCGAGGCTGAGGGTGAGGCGGGCAAGCGGTTGGGCTGGACGGAGTCAGTCGTCCGGTCCCGACCGCTCGTTGCCGAGATCCTCGCACTGCGCGAGGAACTGCGGGCCAAGGGCGTTGACCACATCGCTCTGGCCGGCATGGGCGGCTCGTCGCTGGCGCCGGAGGTCATCACGCTCACCACCGGTGTCGACCTCACGGTCCTCGACGCCACCGAGCCCGGCCAGGTCCTGGCCGCGCTGGGCGACCGCCTGGAGTCGACCGCGCTTGTGGTGTCGTCGAAGTCGGGCGGCACCGTCGAGACGGACAGCCAGCGCCGGGTCTTCGAACGCGCCTTCCGTGCGATCGGCATCGACCCCGCTGACCGCATCATCGTGGTCACCGATCCGGGTTCGCCGCTCGAGGCATCCGCCACCGAGGCGGGCTACCGGGTGTTCACCGCCGACCCGACCGTTGGCGGGCGCTTCTCCGCGCTCACCGCGTTCGGACTGGTACCGTCGGGCCTGGCCGGCATCGACATCGGCCAGCTCCTCGACGAGGCCGATGCGGTCTCCCTGGCCCTGGCGGTCGACTCCGAGGACAACCCCGGGCTCATCCTGGGCGCGGCCATCGCTGCGACCAGTCCCCGCCGCGGCAAACTGGCCATCGTCGCAGACGGCACCCACATCGTGGGACTGGCCGACTGGGCCGAACAGCTCATCGCGGAGTCGACAGGAAAGATCGGCACCGGTATCCTGCCCGTCGTCCTCGACCTGGCTGCTCCCGAGCTGACGGCGGCCCTGGCCGACGTGCAGATCGTGCGTGTTGTGGCCGACGCCGGCGATGAGGTCTTCGCCGCCCATGACGGTGTGGATGAGAACGGTGCAGGCGAGATCCGCGTCAGCGGAACCCTCGGCGCACAGTTCCTGGTCTGGGAGTACGCGACGGTCGTCGCCGGCCGGCTGCTGGGGATCAACCCGTTCGACCAGCCCGATGTCGAGTCCGCCAAGATCGCCACCCGCGGCCTGCTGGATTCCCGCCCCGAGCCCGAACCGGCCGCGTTCATTTCTGCCGGCATCGAAGTACGTGGCACGCCGCACGTGATCGGTGCCGCCAGCGACCTCGCCAGCGCCGTTGACGCGCTGCTGGAAGAACTCGGCCCCGATGGGTATGTGGCCGTGCAGGCCTATGTCAACCGGCTTGCGCTCCCCCAGCTCGCCGAACTGCGTGGCTTGATCGCCACGCTGTCCGGACGCCCGGTCACGTTCGGTTGGGGACCCCGGTTCCTGCATTCGACCGGACAGTTCCACAAAGGTGGCACGCCCAACGGCGTGTTCCTGCAGGTCCTCAGCACCCCCGCCGAGGACCTCGACATCCCGGGCCGCCCGTTCACGTTCGGTGAACTCATCCAGGCCCAGGCCGGTGGAGACGCCAGCGTCCTCTCCGACCACGGTCGCCCGGTCCTCACCCTCACGCTGACCGACCCGGCTGCGAACATCAGCACCCTGTTCGCCGCAGTCCGGTAAGTCGCACCTTCTTGTCGTTTCGCCATCATCCTCTAAGGAGCTGCATGTCCCCGGTGGAAATCACCCCGGAGTTCAATCCGTTGCGTTCACCCTCCGACTATCGCCTGAACCGGATCGCAGGGCCCTCCAGCCTCGTCATCTTCGGCGTGACCGGAGACCTGTCGCGGAAGAAACTCATGCCCGCCGTCTATGACCTCGCCAACCGGGGACTGTTGCCGCCCGGTTTCGCCCTCGTCGGGTTCGCCCGCAGGGACTGGGACAACCAGGACTTCATGCAGGTCGTGCACGACTCCGTCAAGGAGTACGCGCGCACCGAATTCCACGAGGACGTCTGGGCCCAGCTGGCCGAGGGAATCCGGTTCGTGCCGGGAACCTTCGACGACGATGCCGCGTTCGAGCTCCTCAAGGAGACCATCGAGGAGCTGGACCGCGAGCGTGGCACCATGGGCAACCATGCGTTCTACCTGTCGATTCCGCCGAAGGCGTTCCCGCAGGTCACCGAGCAGCTGCGCCGTTCCGGACTGGCCGAGCAGAAGGACGGCCAGTGGCGCCGGGTCGTCATCGAGAAGCCGTTCGGCAGCGACCTGAAGACGGCCCGCGAGCTGAACGACGTCGTCGAGTCGGTCTTCCCGGCCGATTCCGTGTTCCGCATCGACCACTACCTGGGCAAGGAGACGGTGCAGAACATCCTGGCGCTGCGCTTCGCGAACCAGCTGTACGAACCGATCTGGAACGCCAACTACGTCGACCACGTGCAGATCACCATGGCCGAGGACATCGGCGTCGGCGGGCGAGCCGGGTATTACGACGGCATCGGCGCAGCCCGCGACGTCATCCAGAACCACCTGCTGCAGCTCCTGGCGCTCACCGCCATGGAGGAGCCCATCTCCTTCGATGCGGCCGACCTGCGCACCGAGAAGGAAAAGGTGCTCGCCTCGGTGCGGCTGCCAGAAGACCTGGCCACCGGTACCGCCCGTGGGCAGTACGCCGGCGGTTGGCAGGGTGGCGAGAAGATCCTCGGCTTCCTCGAAGAGGACGGCATGAACCCGGAGTCGCTGACGGAGACGTACGCGGCCCTGCGCCTGGAGATCGATACCCGGCGCTGGTCGGGCGTGCCGTTCTACCTGCGCGCCGGTAAACGCCTGGGCCGCCGGGTGACCGAGATCGCCGTGGTCTTCAAGCGGGCACCGCAGTACCTGTTCGAGAAGAGCCAGACGGCCGCCCTCGGTGAGAACGCGCTCGTGATCCGGGTCCAGCCCGACGAAGGCGTCACCATCCGGTTCGGCTCGAAGGTCCCCGGCGTCGGTATGCAGGTGCGCGACGTGACCATGGACTTCGGTTACGGCCACGCCTTCACCGAGGCTAGCCCCGAAGCCTACGAGCGACTGATCCTGGACGTGCTGCTGGGCGACCCGCCGCTCTTCCCCCGCCACGAGGAAGTCGAACTCTCGTGGAAGATTCTTGACCCCATCGAGGAATTCTGGGCCACCCAGGGCCAGCCGGAACAGTACCGGCCGGGCACCTGGGGACCCGCATCAGCCGACGAACTGCTGTCACGCGACGGCCGGAACTGGAGACGCCCATGATCGTCGATCTGCCGGACACCACCACGGCGAAGATTTCCAAGGCACTGGTCCGCATCCGGGAAGAGGGCGGCGCGGTCGCCCTCGGCCGGGTGCTCACCCTCATCATCGCCGCCGAACTCGGGCACGAGGAAGAAGCCATCGAAGCCGCGAACGATGCGTCCCGTGAGCACCCGATGCGGGTCATCGTGCTGTCCACCGAGGCCGCCGACGCCGCCGAGTGCGCACCGCGCGTCGACGCGGAGATCCGCGTCGGCGGAGACGCCGGAGCGAGCGAGGTCATCGTGCTTCGCGCCTACGGGGACGCCGCCAGCGACCCGGAAAGCCTCGTCACCGGCCTGTTGCTGCCGGACGCTCCCGTCGTGGCGTGGTGGCCCGGTGAGGCGCCTGAGGTGCCCGCAGAGTCGCCGCTGGGCCGGATCGCCTACCGGCGCATCACCGACGCGTCGGCGCAGGCAGACCCGCAGGCGGCCCTCACGCAGATCTGCTCCTCCTACCGCCCGGGTGACACCGACTTCGCCTGGACCCGGCTCACCCTGTGGCGGGCCCAGCTCGCCGCCGTCCTGGACCAGCCGCCGTACGAGTCCATCACCGCGGTGTCCGTCACCGGCGCGCTGGACTCCCCCTCCACCACCCTGCTGGCCGCCTGGCTGCAGCTGGCGCTGCAGGTACCGGTGCACTACGAACTCACCTCTGGGGAGAACTCGAACGGCATCCACGGCGTGCATCTCACCCGTGCGTCCGGGGTGATCTCGCTCGAGCGCGAGGTACCCGGCATCGCCACGCTCACCCAGTCCGGTCAGCCGGTGCAGGACCTCACGCTCAAGCGCCGCAGCCTGCGGGATTGCCTGAGCGACGAGCTGCGCCGCCTGGACCCCGACGAGCTGTACGGCGAGGTCATCACCAAGGGACTCCCCCAGCTGGCCGGTCCCGCCGCGACGGACGGAGCGGGCTCATGACCCACGACAGGCGCGTGCTGGTCCATGACGACAAGGCGGCCCTGTTCGCCTCGGTGGCCTCCCGGTTCATTACCAAGATGGCCGACATCCTGCACGAACAGGGGCACGCCCACGTGGTCCTGTCCGGCGGCGAAGCCGGCACCGCGGTGCTGGAAGCAGTCAACGCGTCGCCCGAGCGCGACAGCCTGAACTGGGCGAAGATCGATCTCTGGTGGGGTGACGAGCGCTGGGTGCCCCGCGGACACGCGGACCGGAACGAGGTCCAGGCCCGGGCGGCCCTGCTGGACCACATCGATATCCCCGCGGCGAATGTGCACGCCTTCCCCGCCTCCGATGCGGGCCTGGACATCGACGCTGCCGCGGACCGGTACGCGGCTGAGCTGAAGTCGATGGCGGCTCCGGTATCCCTGATCCCCCAGTTCGACCTCACGTTCCTCGGCGTCGGCCGGGACGGCCACATCGCGTCCCTGTTCCCGCACCTGCAGGGCATCCGGGAGAACGACCTCACCGTCATCGGGGTGCTCAACTCGCCTAAGCCCCCCGCCGAGCGGATCAGCCTGACCCGTTGGGTGCTGAACTCGTCCGAGCGCATCTGGCTTGTCGTGTCCGGCACCGACAAGGCCTCGGCCCTCGGCCTGGCCCTGGCCGGGGCCAGCCGTGACGAGGTCCCCGTCGCGGGCATCCGCGGGCGTCACTACACCGACTTCTTCGTCGACGGTGAGGCCGCTGCCGAGGTTCCGGAGAACCTGATCGCGTCACCGCAGTAGACTCGCGTCCGAGTGTCGCCCTGAGCGACAAAAAAAAGCGCATCGGTTCCTCGGAACCGATGCGCTTGTCTTCTGCGTCCCGCAGGACGCGAGGAGTCAGTTGGTGGCGCTGAGCTTTCCGCGACGAACGCGGAGCTGCTGCAGGGCTTCCTCGAGGAGTGACTCTGCCTCTTCCTCGGTGCGGCGCTCCTTCACATAGGCGAGGTGCGTCTTGTACGGCTCGAGCTTGACCACCGACGGCGGGTTCTCCTTGTCACGGCCGGCTGGGAGGCCGGACGACGGGCAGTCGATCGTGTCGGGGATTTCTTCGTCGGGCAGGTTCGCGGCAAAGTAGCGAACGGTTTCGTTGCCGAGCGCATCCCAGTAGGACACCCGGATTCGATCGGCGTGAAAACCACGGTCCTGCTCGCCCATGGGGCCGGCTCCGACTCGCGATCCGCGAATTGCGCTTCCACCAGATGCCATTGTGTTCCTCCGCTAAAACTGTTCGGCTAGTTCGGGTTGTTCCACTCATGTCCGGTACCGCCGTGGGAACCGGGTGCGACGAGGTCGCGAGTCTGGTGCAAGAAGTAGCGGCGGGTTACCGGTTGTGCGGGATGCGACAACCTTGGCCCGACGCCACGATCAGGCCCCTGTGTCGAATTTAGTGATCAGGCCCAGCACGACGATGCAGGAGATCCACAATACGGCCAGGATGATCGTGATGCGGTTGAGGTTACGTTCGGCGACGCCGGAAGCGCCGAGGTTCGAGGTGACACCGCCGCCGAACATGTCCGACAGCCCGCCACCGCGCCCCTTGTGTAACAGAATGAGCATGGTGAGCAGGAGGCTCGTAATACCGAGCAGGACCTGCAACACAACCTGGAGAATCTCCACGCGAAACCTTTCACAAAACGATGGGCGCTAGAGCTCCACCAAGACCACTGGCAATTATAGCCTGACGGCAGACGAAACCCGCCGCGCCCCCCGGGAGGGGCACGACGGGTGAACGCTACAGTCCGACGTGCTTCTGGAAGCGGACGATGCTGGAGAACTCGGCGATGTCCAGGCTGGCACCACCGACGAGCGCACCGTCGACGTTCGGCTCCTTCATGAAGCCGGCGATGTTGACGCCCTTGACCGAGCCACCGTAGAGGACGCGGGTCTTGTCCGCGACGTCCTGGCCGAGGACCTCAGCCAGCGTCAGGCGCAGCTGGGCCGCGACCTGCTCGGCCTGCTCGGGAGTCGCCGCCTGTCCGGAGCCGATGGCCCAGACCGGCTCGTATGCCACCACGATGTCCGCAGCCGCGTCGACTCCGGCCAGTGCGGCCTTCAGCTGAGCGACCGGAACGGCGCTCGGGCCGTGCAGCTCCAGGTCTGCGGCGGTCTCGCCGACGCAGATGATCGGAACCAGGTTGTGCTTCAGCGCTGCTGCCACCTTGGCGGCGACGACCTCGTCGGTCTCGTTGTGCAGCGTGCGCCGCTCGGAGTGTCCGATGAGCACGTACTTACACTCCAACGCGGCCAGGAATGCAGCCGAGATCTCGCCGGTGTACGCGCCGGACTCCTGGGTGGAGACATCCTGGCCGCCGTAGGCCAGGGGCAGCTTGTCCGCGGCCACCAGGGTCTGAACGCTGCGCAGGTCGGTGAACGGCGGGAAGACGGCGACCTCGGTCGTGCTGAAGTCGTGGCCGGCGTCCTTGAGGCTCCAGGCCAGCTTCTGCACGAAGGCGATGGCCTGGAGGTGGTCCAGGTTCATCTTCCAGTTGCCTGCGATCAGTGGAACACGCGTGTTCACTGCCATCCGAGGACCTCCAGTCCTGGCAGTCGCTTGCCCTCGAGGAACTCGAGGCTGGCGCCACCGCCGGTAGAAATATGACCGAACTGGTCATCGTTGAAACCGAGGATGCGCACGGCCGCGGCGGAGTCTCCTCCGCCGACGACGCTGAGTCCATTGACCTCGGTGAGTGCGGCGGCGACCGTACGGGTGCCGTCCGCGAAGGGTGCTAGCTCGAACACGCCCATCGGGCCGTTCCAGAACACGGTCTTCGAGTCCCGGATGATGGCGGCGAACGCCGCCGCCGTGTCCGGCCCGATGTCCAGGCCCAGTCCGGCAGCGCCGAACGGGGTGTCTTCGATCTGATCGGCCGGCGTCGTGACGTACTCGGCGTCCGCCCCGAACTTGGAAGCGACGACCACGTCGGTCGGCAGCACGATCTTCACGCCGAGACGGTCGGCCTCGGCGAGGTACCCGCGCACGGTGTCGATCTGGTCGGCCTCGAGCAGGCTGGCGCCGACCTTGTGGCCCTGGGCCGCGAGGAAGGTGAACAGCATGCCGCCACCGATCAGGAGCGAGTTCACCCGCGGAAGCAGGTGGCCGATGACGCCGAGCTTGTCCGACACCTTCGAGCCGCCGAGGATCACCGTGTACGGCGCCTCCGGCTTCTCGGTGAGGCGGTCGAGCACGTCGAGCTCGGCTGCAATGAGCAGGCCGGCGGTGCTGGGCAGGATCTGCGCCAGGTCGTAGACGCTGGCCTGCTTGCGGTGCACGACACCGAAACCGTCCGACACGAGGGCATCGCCCAGCGCCGACAGTTCGGTGGCGAAAGCGACCCGCTCCGCGTCGACCTTGCTGGTTTCCCCGGCGTTGAAGCGGAGGTTCTCCAGCACGACGATGTCGCCGTCGGTCAGGGCCGCAACCGCGGCCTGGGCTGCCTCGCCGACGGTGTCGGCGGCGAAGGCCACCGGGGCACCGATCAGCTCGGCCAGCCGAGCCGCAACGGGCGCCAGGCTGTACTTCGGGTTGACCTGGCCGTCAGGGCGCCCGAGGTGAGAAACGATCACCAGACGGGCACCCTGTTCGACCAGGGCCTTGAGGGTAGGCAGGGACGCCCGCACACGGCCATCGTCGGTGATCTGGCCGTCCTTCAACGGAACGTTCAGATCACACCGAACGATGACGCGTTTGCCGTGGAGCGATCCCAGGGATTCGATTGTGCGAAGCGTCACTGCGGATCCCCCTGTTAGATGCGCTCGGCGACGAACTCGGTGAGGTCAACCATGCGGTTGGAGTAGCCCCACTCGTTGTCGTACCAGGAGGACAGCTTGACCTGGTCGCCCAGGACGCGCAGCAGGCCGGCGTCGAAGATCGAGGAGTGCGGGTCGGTCACGATGTCGCTGGAGACGATCTCGTCCTCGGTGTACATCAGGATGCCCTTGAGGGGGCCCTCTGCTGCAGCCTTGTACGCGGCCTTGATGGCTTCGACGGTGACCGGCTTCTCCGCGACGACGGTGAGGTCGGTGATCGAGCCGGTGGGCACGGGTACGCGCAGTGCGAAGCCGTCAAGCTTGCCGGCGAGCTCCGGGAGGACGATGCCCAGGGCCTTGGCGGCGCCGGTCGAGGTCGGGATGATGTTCAGGGCGGCGGCGCGGGCGCGACGCAGGTCGCTGTGCGGGCCATCCTGCAGGTTCTGGTCTGCGGTGTACGCGTGGATGGTGGTCATCAGGCCGCTTTTGATGCCGAAGTTGTCGTTGAAGACCTTGGCCAGCGGTGCGAGGCAGTTCGTGGTGCAGGATGCGTTCGAGATGATGTCGAACTTCGCGGAGTCGTACGTGTCCTCGTTGACGCCCATGACGATCGTCGCAACGTCGCCGGTGGCGGGAGCGGAGACGATGACCTTCTTGGCACCGGCGGTGATGTGCTTGCGCGCATCGTCGGCCTTGGTGAAGCGACCGGTGGACTCGATCACGATGTCGACGCCCAGGGTGCCCCAGGGGAGGTTGGCCGGGTCGCGCTCGGCGAGGACCTTGATGGGCTTGCCGTTGACGAGGATGGAATCGCCCTCGACGGTGACGGTGGCGTCCAGGCGGCCCGTGATCGAGTCGTATTTGAGGAGGTGCGCGAGGGTCTTCGTGTCGGTGAGGTCGTTGACGGCGACGATCTCGATGTCGCTGCCCTGGGCCAGTGCGGCGCGCAGGTAGTTGCGGCCGATGCGGCCAAATCCGTTGATGCCAATCTTTACAGACAAAATAGCTCCTGTTATTGATGACGCGTGTGGCGCCGGGGTGGTGGGAAAGAAAAAACCGAAAGTGGAGGTGGGGAGCTCTAGGAGAGCAGCAGCAGGCCGCTGGTCTTCTCCCGGGCGGCGACGAAACGCGCCTGGACGTTCTCCCAGTCGACGATCTTCCAGAACGCCGTGACGTAGTCGGCGCGCACGTTCTGGTAGTCCAGGTAGTAGGCGTGCTCCCAGACATCGAGCATGAGGATCGGTACGGTGCCGGCCGCGAAGTTGGCCTGCTGGTCGAAGAACTGCTGGATGATCAGGCGCTGCCCGATGGAGTCCCAGGCCAGGACGGACCAGCCGGAACCCTGCACGCCCAGCGCGGTGGCAGCGAAGTGTGCCTGGAACTTGTCGAAGGAGCCGAAGAAGTCGTCGATCGCGCTGGCGAGTTCACCGACGGGCTTGTCGCCACCGTTCGGGGACATGTTCGTCCAGAAGATCGAGTGGTTCACGTGGCCGCCGAGGTTGAACGCGAGGTCCTTCTCGAGCTTGTTGACATACACCAGGCTGCCCGAGTCCCGGGCCTCTGCCAGCTGGGCGAGCGCGGTGTTCGCTCCGGTCACGTAAGCCTGGTGGTGCTTGCTGTGGTGGAGTTCCATGATGGTGCCGCTGATGCTCGGCGCGAGCGCCGAGTAGTCGTAAGCCAGTTCAGGCAGGGTGTAATCGGCCATAGCTCGTATCTCCTCATTTATGTGGCAGGGACGCGATTTCTCGCGCCAACTGCACTGTAAGTGACCTTTTTAGTCTACTCAGGTGCAGGGGGGACGTTGGTCCCCCGGCACCGGGCAGCTCAGACGTCGTCGAGGTCGGCGGGCAGGTTCGCGTCGGTGCCGGGGATGCCGAGGTCGACGGCTTTTTTGTCCGCCATGGCGAGCAGCCGGCGGATGCGGCCGGCGACGGCGTCCTTCGTCATGGGCGGGTCGGCGTGGTGACCGAGTTCGTCGAGGCTGGAGTCGCGGAAGGACAGCCGCAGCTCCCCCGCGTACCGGAGGTGCTGCGGGATGTCATCGCCGAGGATCTCCATGGCCCGGTCGACCCGCGCGCAGGCGGCGACGGCGGCCTGCGCGGAGCGGCGCAGGTTGGCGTCGTCGAAGTTGACCAGCCGGTTGGCCGTCGCCCGGACCTCCCGGCGCTGACGCAGGGCCTCCCAGTTCAGGACCGTCTCCTGGGCGCCCATTTGCACGAGCATGGCGCCGATGGCGTCACCGTCCCGGATCACCACGCGGTGGACGCCGCGGACTTCGCGTGCCTTCGCGACGATGCCGAGGCGGCCGGCCGCGCCGACGATGGCCATGGCCGCTTCGTTGCCCGGGCAGACGACCTCGAGGGCGGCGGACCGGCCGGGGTCGGTGAGCGAGCCGGTGGCAAGGAAGGCGCCGCGCCAGACGGCGGCGATCTCTTCCTTTGAGCCCGTGGTCAGTCGGTTGGGCAGGCCGCGGATGGGTCGGCGGCGGGCGTCGAGCAGACCGGTCTGCCGGGCCAGGGTTTCACCGCCGTCGAGCACCCGGACGAGGTAGTGGTTGGTGCGGCGGAGACCGGACGCCGTGATCACGGTCACGTCGCTGCGTACGCCGTAGAGCTCAGCGAGGTCCTTGCGGACCCGCCGGGCCAGGAGTGCGGTGTCCAGCTCGGACTCGATGGCGATCCGTCCGGAGATCATGTGGAGGCCGCCGGAGAAACGCAGGATCGTCGCCAGTTCGGCCGCGCGGACCGTGGTCTTGGAGACCTCGACGCGAGCTAGTTCATCCTTGACGTCGATGGTGAGTGCCAATCGTTCTATCCATTCTGTTGTTCACGGCCGGCCGTCTGTGTGACGGCGGCCTGTCGTTATTCTCGTCCGAGGTCGCGGTGCTTGAGGCTCACCGCGACGCCGGGAAATTCCTGGAGGAGCCTGGCCAGTTCCCTGGCCATGGCGACGGAGCGATGCTTGCCGCCCGTGCAGCCGATGGCGATGGTGGCGTGGCGTTTGTTCTCCCGCTGGTAACCGGCGAGCACGGGCTTGACAGCGGTGGCGTAGCTGTCGATGAACTCGCGCGCGCCTTCCTGGCCGAGCACGTACTCGCTGACCTCCGGGTCGAGGCCGGTGTGCGGACGGAGATCCGGGATCCAGAACGGGTTCGGCAGGAACCGGGCGTCGGCGACCATGTCGACGTCGGTGGGAAGGCCGTACTTGAAGCCGAAGCTCATCACCGTGAGGTGCAGGCCGGCCGCGTTCTCCGCCGCGAAGCGTTCGGTGATGGTGGTGGCCAGCTGGTGGATGTTGAGGTCTGAGGTGTCGATGACGATGTCGCAGGATTCCCTGACCACCGCCAGACGGGTGCGTTCGGCACTGATCCCGTCGAGGATGGTTCCCTCACCCTGAAGCGGGTGCGGTCGGCGGACGGCCTCGAACCGGCGCACGAGCACGTCGTCCCTGGCCTCCAGGAAGATCACCCGCACCTGGGTGCCGGTGCGGAGGGCCTGCACGAGTTCCTGGAAGTCGCCGAAGAAGTCGCGGCCGCGGATATCCACGACGGCGGCGATCTTGGGCAGGCTGGTGCCGGCCCGGCCGACGAGTTCGACCAGGGGGCGGAGCATCTGCGGCGGCAGGTTGTCGACGACGTACCAGCCCAGGTCCTCCAGCGCGTTGGCCACGGTGGAGCGCCCGGCGCCGGACATGCCCGTGACGATGAGCATCTCCTGCTTCTCGGTCTCCGTGCTCATACTGGATTATGCCTTCGGTCGACGTGAGTGAATGTCCAGCTTATCGACCGGGGGCCCGGTTCAGGCGCGCAGGTGCCGGTGGATGCCCTCGGCGAGGGCAGGTCCGATGCCGCGGATCTCGGCGATCGAGTCGACCGACGCTTCCCGCAGCCGGGTCACCGAGCCGAAGTGCTGCAGCAGCACCTTGATGCGGGCAGGCCCCAGGCCGGGGATTTCTCCCAGGATCGTGTTGATATCACGCTTCCGCCTGGCTCGCTGGTGGGTGATCGCGAATCGGTGCGCCTCGTCCCGGATGCGTTGGATCAGGAACAGGGCGTCGCTGTTGCGCGGCAGGATGACGGGATAGTCGGAATCCGGCAACCAGATCTCCTCCAGCCGCTTCGCGATGCCGCACAGCGTGATGCCTTCGACACCGGATTCCCGCAGCGCCCGGGCGGCGGCCGCGACCTGCGGCTGACCTCCGTCCACGATCAGCAGGTTGGGCTGGTACCGGAACTTCTTGCGCTTCGCCGCGACCTCCGGGGTGTCCGATTCGCCCGCTGCCCCACCGTCGGCGCCCGGGGCGGCTTCGGCCAGATCCTCACCGTCGCCGACGAGCAGGTCGGCGGTGGCGTCGGCCGGCACGGGAATGACACCGCTCTTGGGCAGGGCTTCGGGGGTGGCGTCATCCGGCACCAGGTAGGCCAGCCGCCGGGTGAGCACCCGGTACAGCGAATCGGTGTCGTCGGTGGACTCCGGCACGCCGAAGCGACGGTACTCGTCTTTGCGCGGCAGACCGTCCTCGAAGACCACCATGGACGCGACGATGTTGGTGCCGCCCAGGTGGGAGACGTCGTAGCATTCCATCCGCAACGGCGCCGAATCCATGCCCAGGGCCTCCTGCAGGTCCTCAAGGGCCTTCGACCTGGCCACGAAGTCCGAGCTCCGCCGGGTCTTGTACAACATCAGCGCCTGCTTGGCGTTCTGGGTGGCCGTCGTCAGCAGCGCCGCCTTCTCGCCGCGCTGGGCGGCGACGAGCCGGACCTTGCGGTGTGCGATCTCGCCCAGCCAGCCCTCCAGCGCGTCGGCATCGTCCGGCAGCTCGGGCAGCACGATCTCCCGCGGCGGCACGGCGTCGCCGGTGTAGGCGGTCTGCATGATCGAATCGACCAGTTCGCTCATGCTCAGGTCGAGTTCCTTGTCGACGACCCAGCCGCGCACACCGCGGATACGGCCGCCGCGCACGATGAACAGCTGCACGGCCGCGGCGAGCTCGTCCTGTTCGATTCCGAACAAGTCGATGTCGACGTTGTCGCGCAGTACCACCGCGCTCTTCTCCAGCACGGCGTTGAGCGCCTTGACCTGGTCGCGGCGGCGGGCGGCCGTCTCGTAGTCCTGGGCGAGGGCGGCGTCCTTCATCTGGGCGGTGAGGCTGTTGATCAGCTTGCGGTCCTGGCTGCCCATGAAGTTCACGAACTCGTTGACGATCGCGCGGTGCTCTTCGATGCCGACCTTGCCGGAGCACGGACCGAAGCAGCGGCCAATCTGACCGGCGAAGCAGGGCTTGCCGGACTGCATGGCTCGTTTGTAATTGGCGTTGTTGCAGGTGCGGATCGGGAAGGCCTTGAGCATCAGGTCGATGGTCTCGTGCACCGCCCAGACCTTGGGGTACGGGCCGAAGTACCGGGCGCCCTTGATGCCGGTGGTGCGGGTGACCAGCGCCCGGGGGGCCTCGTCGCCGAGGGTGACCGCCAGGTACGGGTAGGACTTGTCGTCCTTGAACTGCACATTGAACGGCGGGTCGAACTCGTTGATCCAGGTCCACTCGAGCTGCAGCGCTTCCACCTCGGTGCCGACCGTCGTCCATTCGACGCTGGTCGCGGTGGTCACCATCCGCCGGGTGCGGTCGTGCAGGCTGCTCAGCGGGGCGAAATAATTGCTCAGTCGGGCTCGCAGGTTCTTGGCCTTGCCGACGTACAGCACCCGGCGGGAGGCGTCGCGGAACCGGTATACCCCGGGTTCGGTGGGGATCTCCCCCGGCTTCGGGCGATAGCTCAACGCATCAGACATGTTCTTCCTTCGCCTACCGCGCGGCGAGGACCTCCTTCAGGAACATTCCGGTGTGGCTCTTCTTCACGCCGGCGACGTGTTCAGGAGTGCCGGTGGCGAGTACTTTACCGCCGCCGGAGCCGCCCTCAGGCCCGAGGTCGATGACCCAGTCGGCGGACTTGATGACGTCGAGGTTGTGCTCGATCACGATGACGGTGTTGCCCTTGTCGACGAGGCTGTTGAGCACCAGCAGGAGCTTCCGCACGTCTTCGAAGTGCAGGCCGGTGGTCGGTTCGTCGAGCACGTAGACACTGCGACCGTTGGACCGGCGCTGCAGCTCGGTGGCGAGCTTGACCCGCTGGGCTTCGCCGCCGGAGAGGGTGGTGGCGCTCTGGCCCAGGCGCACGTAGCCCAGGCCCACCTCGACGAGGGTCTTCAGGAACCGGTGGATGGAGGAGATCGGTTCGAAGAACTCGGCCGCTTCGCTGATGGGCATGTCGAGGACTTCGGCGATGTTCTTGCCCTTGTAGTGCACGGTGAGGGTGTCGCGGTTGTAGCGCGCTCCCCCGCAGGCCTCACAGGCCACGTATACGTCGGGTAGGAAGTTCATTTCGATCTTGATGGTGCCGTCACCGGAGCACGCCTCGCAGCGGCCGCCCTTGACGTTGAAGCTGAACCGGCCCGGCAGGTAACCGCGGGCCTTGGCCTCCATGGTCTCGGCGAACAGGGTGCGGATCTTGTCGAACACCCCGGTGTAGGTGGCGGGGTTGGAGCGCGGGGTTCGGCCGATCGGGGCCTGGTCGACGTGGATGACCTTGTCGAGCTGGTCGAGGCCGGTGACCTTGGTGTGCCGGCCGGGCAGCTTGCGGGCGCCGTTGAGCCGGTTGGCGAGCACCCGGTAGAGCACGTCGTTGACCAGGGAGGACTTGCCGGAGCCGCTCACGCCCGTGACGGCCGTGAAGACGCCCAGCGGGAACTTGACGGTGACCTTCTGCAGGTTGTTCGCCTCGGCGCCGACGACGGTGATCTCCCGTTCGGGGTCCAGCGGCCGCCGGGTCTCGGGGGTGGCGATCGATTTGCGGCCGGAGAGGTAGTCGCTGGTGAGCGACTCCGTGTTGGTGAGCAGGTCGGCGTAGGAACCGGAGTGCACGACGTGGCCGCCGTTCACACCCGCGCCGGGTCCGATGTCGACGACCCAGTCCGCGGTCTTGATGGTGTCCTCGTCGTGTTCGACGACGATGAGGGTGTTGCCCAGGTCGCGGAGGGCCACGAGGGTTTCGATCAGGCGCCGGTTGTCCCGCTGGTGCAGGCCGATGCTGGGCTCGTCGAGCACGTACAGCACACCGGTGAGTCCGGAGCCGATCTGGGTGGCCAGGCGGATGCGCTGTGCCTCACCGCCCGACAGGCTCCCGGCGGCGCGCGCGAGGCTGAGGTAGTTCAGGCCGACCTGGAGCAGGAAGTCCAGGCGCACCGTGATCTCGCGCAACACCTGGGCGGCGATGGTCTTCTCACGGTCGGTCAGCTCGAGCTTGTCCATGAACGAACGGGCATCGGCCAGGCTCAGCTGGCAGATGTCGGCGATGCTCTTCTCGTGCACGAGGACGGCGAGAACCTCCGGCTTGAGCCGGCTGCCCTCGCAGACGGGGCAGGCGACCTCGCGCAGGTACTCGCCCCAGCGCTGCCGCTGGGAATCGGTGTCGGCCTGCAGGAACTGGCGCTCGATGTAGGGAACCACGCCCTCGAAGCCCGAGGTGTAGCTCATCTCCCGGCCGTATCGGTTCTTCCACTTCACCTTGACCTCGAAGTTGTCGCCGCGCATGACGGCGGTGCGCACCTCATCGCTGAGTTTCTTCCACGGGGTGGTGAGCTTGAACTTGAGGTCGCGGGCCAGGCCGTCCAGCAGCTTCTCGTAGTACTGGAAGAGGCCCTTGCCCTGGGTGGTCCAGGGCAGCACGACGCCCTCGGCGATGCTGAGGTCGGGGTCGCCGAGCAGCAGGTCCTCGTCGACCGACATGCGGGTGCCCAGGCCAGAGCACTCGGGGCAGGCGCCGAACGGGGCGTTGAACGAGAAGGTGCGCGGCTCGATCTCGGTGAGCTGCACCGGGTGGTTGTTCGGGCAGGACAGCTTCTCGGAGTAGCTCTGCCAGGCGTCGTCACCCTCGAGGTCCACGTAATTGACCTGGACGAGGCCATCCGTCAGCTTGAGCGCGGTCTCGAGGGAGTCGGTGAGGCGGCTGAGCAGGTCGGGGCCGGCAACGAGACGGTCGACGACGACGGAGATGTCGTGTTTGACCTGCTTTTTGAGCACTGGTGGTTCGTTGAGCTGGATCTGGGTGCCGTCGACCATGGCCCGGGAGTAGCCGGAGGCGGCGAGCTCCTTGAAGAGGTCGACGAACTCGCCCTTCTTCTGCGACACGATGGGGCTGAGAATCTGGTACCGGACCCCCGCTTCCATTTCCATCAACTGGTCGGCGATCTGCTGCACGGTCTGCGACTGGATGATCTCACCGCAGATGGCGCAGTGCGGCACGCCGATACGCGCCCAGAGCAGGCGCATGTAGTCGTAGATCTCGGTGATGGTGCCCACCGTGGAGCGCGGGTTGCGATTGGTGGACTTCTGGTCGATCGACACCGCGGGGCTCAGGCCCTCGATGAAGTCGACGTCGGGCCGGTCCACCTGGCCGAGGAACTGCCGGGCATACGCCGACAGCGACTCCACGTAGCGCCGTTGGCCCTCCGCGAAGATGGTATCGAAGGCGAGCGAAGACTTGCCCGACCCGGATAACCCCGTGAACACCACGAGCGAATCGCGCGGGATGTCCAGGTTGACGTTGTGCAGGTTATGCACGCGAGCACCACGGACGCTGAGTTGAGAGCCGTGCTCTACCTCTGAAATTGACACCATTCGAGTCTATGCAGTGCCACCGACGCTCCAGCGCCACCGGCGTGCCCCTGGCGGTCGCTGACAGCGAACGCCGGCGCACCGCGTCTCGCCGGGCGGTGCAACCGGCCGGGCAGTCTGGCCAACTCAGATGCTCACCAGCTCAGATGCTCACCAGCTCGGATGCTCACCAGCTCGGATGCCAACTAACTCAGATGACCGGCCTTCTCCATTTGGCGCAGCTCCCGCTTGAGTTCGGACACTTCGTCGCGGAGCCGCCCGGCCAGTTCGAACTTGAGTTCGCCGGCGGCTTCGAGCATCTGGGCGTTGAGGTCCGAGATGATCGATTCGAGGTCGTTGGCCCCGTTGGCCGCGAGACCCTTCCGCATCGACGGGGTGGGGCTGCGGCGCCGGGCGTCGCGGCCGGCGAGCAGCTCGGCGGTGTCGGCCTCCTCGCGGGCGAGGACGTCGGTGATGTCGGCGATGCGCTTCCGCAGCGGGGTGGGATCGATGCCGTTCGCAATGTTGTATTCCACCTGCTTCTCGCGCCGGCGGTCGGTCTCGTCGATGGCCCTGGCCATCGAATCGGTGATCCGGTCGGCGTACATGTGCACCTCGCCGGACACGTTCCGGGCGGCACGGCCGATGGTCTGGATGAGCGAGGTCGACGACCGCAGGAAGCCTTCCTTGTCGGCATCGAGGATGGCCACCAGGGACACCTCGGGCAGGTCGAGGCCCTCCCGGAGCAGGTTGATGCCCACCAGCACGTCGTAGAGGCCCTGGCGCAGCTCGGTGAGCAGCTCCACCCGGCGCAGGGTGTCGACGTCGGAGTGCAGGTAGCGCACCCGCACGCCCGCCTCGGTGAGGAAGTCGGTGAGTTCCTCTGCCATCTTCTTGGTGAGGGTGGTCACGAGGACGCGTTCGTTGAGTTCGACGCGCTGGCGGATCTGCTCGAGCAGGTCGTCGATCTGGCCCGCGGACGGCTTGACGATGATCTGCGGGTCGATCAGACCGGTCGGGCGGATGATCTGCTCGACGATGCCGTCGGCGATGCCCATCTCGTACTTGCCGGGGGTGGCGGAGAGGTACACCGTCTGGCCCACGCGGTCCTTGAACTCGTTCCAGCGCAACGGCCGGTTGTCCAGGGCGCTGGGCAGCCGGAAGCCGTGCTCGACGAGGGTGCGCTTCCGGGATGAGTCGCCCTCGTACATGGCGCCGATCTGCGGCACCGTGACGTGCGATTCGTCGATGACGACCAGGAAGTCGTCGGGGAAGTAGTCCAGGAGGCAGTGCCCCGGCTCCCCCGCGCTTCGGCCGTCGATGTGGCGGGAGTAGTTCTCGATGCCGGAGCAGAAGCCGATCTGTTCCATCATCTCCAGGTCGAAGGAGGTACGCATCCGCAGGCGTTGGGCCTCGAGCAGTTTGCCCTCGCGCTCCAACTGGCCCAGCCGCTCGGCCAGTTCCTCCTGGATCGTGACCATGGCGCGCTGCATGACGTCGGTGCTGGCCACGTAGTGGGAGCCGGGGAACACCGACACCGCGTCGAGCTTGCGCACGACGTCGCCGGTGAGCGGATGCAGGCTGTACAGCGCCTCGATCTCGTCGCCGAACATCTCGATGCGGATGGCGAGTTCCTCGTACATCGGGATGATTTCGATGGTGTCACCGCGCACCCGGAAGTGGCCGCGGGAGAAGTCGATGTCGTTGCGCTGGTACTGCATCGCCACGAACTTGCGGATCAGAGCGTCCCGGTCCACCTTCTGGCCGACCTGCAGCGCCACCATGGCCTCGAGGTAGCCTTCCGGGGTGCCGAGCCCGTAGATGCAGGACACCGTGGAGACCACGATGACGTCCCGGCGGCTGAGCAGCGAGTTGGTGGTGGAGTGGCGGAGCCGTTCCACTTCCTCGTTGATCGAGGAGTCCTTCTCGATGAAGGTGTCGGTCTGCGGTACGTACGCTTCCGGCTGGTAGTAGTCGTAGTAGGAGACGAAGTACTCGACCGCGTTGTTGGGCATCAGCTCACGGAATTCGTTGACGAGCTGCGCGGCGAGGGTCTTGTTGTGGGCGAGGACCAGCGTGGGTCGCTGCACCTGCTCGATCAGCCAGGCGGTGGTGGCTGACTTGCCGGTGCCGGTGGCGCCCAGCAGCACGATGTCGGTCTCGCCGGCGTTGATCCGGCCGGTGAGCTCGGCGATCGCGGCCGGCTGGTCACCGCTGGGGGTGTACTCGCTCACGACCTCGAACGGGTGAACGGCGCGGGTAGGTTCCATGCTTCCAGTCTAAGGAACGCCACCGACACCGGAGTCGGAGTGGGCGCCCCGGGAGGTGCGGAGCCGGTCCGCCCAGAGCCGGTCGACCTGGCCCAGGGCGTCTTCGAGGGACCCCTCCGAGTCGATCACGACGTCGGCGACGGCGAGGCGGTCGGCGTCGGGCGCCTGGGAGCCGATCCGCTTGCGGGCATCCGCCTCCGGCATGCCGCGGAGCTCCACCATGCGCCGGACCCGGGTCTCGGCGTCGGCGTGTACGACCACGATCAGGTCGAACGGGTGCCCGACGGAGGCCTCGACCAGGAGGGGGACGTCGTAGACGACGACCACATCCGGGTCCGCCTCCTCCGCCGCGGCGATGGCGGCGGACGAGAGCGCCCGCACGGCGGGATGCACGACGTTGTTGAGCACGCTGAGGGCGGTGGGGTTGCCGAACACGATCGCGCCCAGGCGGGAACGGTCGAGACTGCCGTCCTCGGCGAGGACGTCGGGGCCGAAGATTTCGCCGATGTGCGCGAGCGCATCCGTGCCCGGCGCCACGGCGGCCCGGGCCAGCTGGTCGGCGTCGATCACCACGGCTCCGTGTTCGGCGAATCGCTTCGCCACCGTGCTCTTCCCCGATGCGATCCCGCCGGTCAACCCAATCAAGTACACGGCCCCATGCTAACGGCTGGGCGCCGGTTAACCAGCACAGGCCGGACCCCGAAGGGTCCGGCCTGTGTGGGTCCCGGCAGGGCCGGGAAGGTGATGCTAGTTGCTGCTGGACAGCTTCTCGCGCAGGGCGGCAAGCGCCTCGTCGTCCGCGAGGGTGCCGGCGCCGGCGGTCTCAGAAGAGAACGTGTTGCCAGCGGCGGACGCGACATCGCCGGGGGCGATGATCTCGTCGTTCGCGGAAGCAACCTGCTTCTTGTGAGCTTCCCAGCGAGCCTGGGCGGCAGCGTAGTCCTGCTCCCACTTCTCGCGCTGGGTCTCGAAGCCCTCGCGCCACTCGTTGGTCTCCGGGTCGAAGCCTTCGGGGTACTTGTAGTTGCCCTGGTCGTCGTACTCGGTGAGCATCCCGTAGAGTGCCGGGTCGAACTCGGTGCCCTCGGGGTCGACACCATCGTTGGCCTGCTTGAGGCTCAGCGAGATGCGGCGACGCTCCAGGTCGATGTCGATGACCTTGACGAAGACCTCGTCGCCGACCGAGACAACCTGCTCGGCGAGCTCGACGTGCTTGCCCGAGAGCTCGGAGATGTGAACGAGTCCCTCGATGCCCTCGGCGACGCGAACGAACGCGCCGAACGGAACGAGCTTCGTGACCTTACCCGGTGCGACCTGGCCGATGGCGTGGGTGCGGGCGAAGACCTGCCACGGGTCTTCCTGGGTGGCCTTGAGCGACAGCGAGACGCGCTCGCGGTCCAGGTCCACCTCGAGGATCTCGACGGTGACTTCCTGGCCAACCTCGACGACCTCGCTGGCGTGCTCGATGTGCTTCCAGCTGAGTTCGGAGACGTGAACCAGACCGTCAACGCCACCCAGGTCGACGAACGCACCGAAGTTGACGATCGACGACACGACACCCTTGCGAACCTGACCCTTGTGCAGGTTGTTCAGGAAGGTCGAACGGCTCTCGGACTGCGTCTGCTCGAGCAGGGCGCGGCGCGACAGGACGACGTTGTTGCGGTTCTTGTCGAGCTCGAGGATCTTGGCCTCGATCTCCTGGCCGAGGTACGGCGTGAGGTCGCGAACACGGCGAAGCTCGATGAGCGATGCCGGAAGGAAGCCACGAAGTCCGATGTCGACGATAAGTCCACCCTTGACGACCTCGATGACCGAACCGGTCACGACGCCATCGGTTTCCTTGATCTTCTCAACGTCGCCCCACGCACGCTCGTACTGTGCGCGCGTCTTGGACAGGATGAGGCTGACTTCTTTGTATTCCTTCTGGAGGACGAGGGCTTCAACCATGTCGCCGACCTGAACAACTTCGCTCGGGTCAACGTCGTGCTTGATGGAAAGTTCGCGTGAGGGAATGACACCCTCGGTCTTGTAGCCGACATCGAGGAGAACCTCGTCGCGATCGATCTTGACGACGGTACCCTCGATGAGGTCTCCGTCGT
>NZ_JAODBG010000025.1 GCF_025463825.1 Cryobacterium sp. | reverse complement strand
CCCCGAGATTCCGCTCGCGCTGCATCCGCTCGGCAACGAGTACCGCATCTCCCTGCTGCCCGGCGCGTTGAAGCCCGACGGTTATCGCGACGCTGTGGTCGCCGCGGTGGCGCACATCGGCGCCCGGGACGTGAGCAAGGTGGTGCTGGCGCGCGACCTGGTCGGCCGGCTTCCGGCCGAGAGCGACCTGCGTCGCGCCCTGACCGAACTCGCGCTGGGCTATCCGGACTGCTGGACCTACGCCGTGGACGGCCTGGTGGGCTCGAGCCCGGAGACGCTCATTCGCGCCGACCACAACGAGGTCAACGCCCGGGTGCTGGCCGGCACCATCTCCCGCGGGGCGGATGCCGCAGCCGACATCGAGGCCGCCCTCGCCCTGGCCACGTCCAGCAAGGACGGCGACGAGCACGAGTTCGCGGTGCAGAGCGTGCTGGCGGCGCTCCGGCCGCACACCTCGGTGCTCACGACGAGCGAAATCCCGTTCACGGTGAAGCTGCCCAACCTGTGGCATCTGGCCACCGACCTCGAGGGCACTTTGAGCGACGGGTCCACCTCGCTGGACCTGATCGCGGCGATGCACCCGACCGCGGCGGTCGCGGGCACTCCCACGCAGGACGCGCTCGCGCTCATCCGCGAACTCGAACCCTTCGACCGGGGCCGGTACGCCGGCCCGGTGGGCTGGGTCGGCGCCGACGGCGACGGCGAGTGGGCCATCGCGCTGCGTTGCGCGCAGGTCTCCCCCGCCGGAGACGTCACGGCTTACGCCGGTTGCGGCATCGTCCTGGACTCCGACCCCGACCGCGAGCTGGCCGAAACCAAGATGAAGTTCCGTCCGATCGTCGAGGCCTTCGCCTAACCCCGTCGCAACTGTGCCCGTTGCGGACAATTGCGTCCGGTGCGCCGGGCACAATTGTCCGCATTGGCAACAGATGCCGGCCGCGAGCGGGCCGGCTCAGCGCGCGAGGGGAACTTCGACGAGAGTCGGGCGGGTGACCGGGGCGGTCAGGGCGGACTCGAGGGTGCTGCGGGTGGCGGCGCGCTGGTAGTCCCAGCCGTAGGCGGTGGCCAGCGCTTCGAGGTCGACCTGCTGGGGGGTGAACAGCACCCGGTCGATGGCCGATGCGGCGGCGGTGCCGGCCACCTCGAGCCCGTCGAAGATGGTGCCGCCGCCGTCGTTGCCCACGATCAGCTGCAGGCGCGGCCGCACCTCGCCCGGAGCGATCAGCATCGAGCCGGCGTCGTGCAGCAGGGTGATGTCGCCCACAAGCAGCCGGGTAGTGCCGGTGGACCGTGGCTCGGGCCCGGCCTGGCTGGCCACCGCGATGCCCAGGGCCGTGGCGACGGTGCCGTCGATGCCGGCGAGGCCGCGGTTCGCGTGCACGGGGATCTTCTTGCCGGTGACCCGGGTGTCCAGTTCGCGGATGAGCCGGGAGGCGCCGAGCACCAGCCGGTCGTGCGGCCAGGACGCGCGCCACACGGCGTCGGCGAGGATTGCCCGGGTGACCGGGGCCTTCATGGCGGCGAACTCGGCGCGGCTCATGCCGTGCGCACCGAAGGCGGGCGCGTCGAGCCGGGTGTCCGCGGCGAGGATGGCGCGGCTGGCCATCACCCATCGGCCCGCCCAGGCGCGCGCCTCGCGGGTGCCCGCGGCGGCGACCGTGTCGGCGCCGGCGGCGACGGCGCGCTCGAACCGGCGTACCCGGTGGCCCGGGTTGTACCACTCGGCACCGGTCGGGGCCACGACGATCGTCTCCACGTCCTCGCGCAGCACGAGCGCCGGCACCTCCCGGCTCAGGGTGGGGTGGCCGAACACGATGACCCGTTGCACCTGCCCGCCGAACTCCGCCTCGCCGAGCAGCTCGCGGTACGCCACCACGAGGTTCGGGCCGAACCGGGCGCCGCTGGACACCTCGGCCAGAAGCGGCCAGCCGGCCGTGCGGGCGAGCTCCTCGGCGCCCGGGCCCGCCCCGGCGCCGGCGACGATCACGGTGCGGGGGCCGGGGCCCAGCAGTGCTGGAGGGTCGACGACCGTCGCTGCGGCATCCGCTCGTTCGGCCGCCCCGTCTGCGGCGGGCGTCAGGGTGAGGGCGGCGGAGAGCGGTTCGCGGAAGGCCAGGTTGAGCTGCGCCGGTCCGGGGTTGCGGGTGCCGGCGCCCGTCGCGCTCTCGTAGGCGCGGTGCGCCAGGTCCGCCACCATGTCGGCCTCACCGGGCGCTCCGTCGGGGGCGGGCACGTCCTCACAGATCCGCACCGCGCCGGCGAAGATGCCGGGCTGCACGGTGGTCTGGTTCGAGCGGATGCCGCGCAACTCGGCCGGCCGGTCGGCCGTGAGCAGGACCATGGGCACCCCGGCGTGGTGCGCCTCGAGCACTGCGGGGTGCAGGTTCGCCACGGCCGTGCCCGAGGTGCAGACGACGAGGGCGGGCTGGCGGCTCTCGATGGCGAGCCCGAGCGCGAGGAAACCTGCGCAGCGTTCGTCGATGCGCACGTGCAAGCGCAGCAGGCCGAGGCGTTCGAATTCGGCCGCGGCCAGGGCGAGGGCCTGGGACCTGGAGCCCGGACTGAGCACCACATCTCGCACGCCGTGCCGCACGAATCCGGCCAGCAGGGCGACGCTGAAGTCGGTTGCGGGGCTACCGCTGGGCGCCGATTCTTCGAACAGGGCTGCCCGGTCAAGCGAGGATGTCGGGGCGGTCTCCGGTATCGCCTCAGGCATCCCGTCGGCCCGGCTGGTCACCCTCACCGGGGTCGGTCTTCTTCGGATCGACGCCGGCGATTCCGGGGCGTGCCGCCGGCCCGTCGTCGGGAGTGTCGGACTCGTCCAGGTCCGCGAGCTCCTTCTCGAGGTCGCGAATGCGCTGGTTCTCGGCCTTGGCCCAGTCCAGGCCGCGCAGGAAGTCAGGATCATCGTCCGGCGCCACCGACCGCATGACGCGGCCGGCCGCAGGGCCGGCGCTGGCGCGGCGACCACGCCCGATCAGCAGCCACAGCACGGGGCCGAGAATCGGGAGCAGGATGATCATGAAGATCCACACCCACCGGGGAACGCCGCGAATGCGGTTGCGGTCGAACACCGCGCAGTCCACCAACGTGTAGATGGTGAGAATGACGACTACGACTCCGAGGCCGAACAACAGGCGGAACATGCTGCAATTGTAAGCCGGTCAGCCGTGAGATCGGTGAGTGCGGTGTGACCCACGGTTTAAGCTGGGTGTATGAAAGCTTTTCCCGCCTGGTTGGTGTTCACGGTGCTCCGGGTCCTGATGTTCGTGGTCCCGTTCGTCCTGCTGCTCGTGCTGGGGTTCGAGGGCTGGTTGGCGGCGCTGCTGTCCGCCGTGATCAGCCTGTGCCTGTCCTACATTTTCCTGCGCAAGCCGCGAGAGTCCGTGGCCCGCGGGCTGTACGAGGTGCGCCACCGCGACAAGGAGCCGGTGCACCCGGACGCCGAGTCCGAGGACGCTGCGGTCGACCGCGCCAGCGCCGCCGCCGACCCGCGCACCGACGACCGCACCGGCCAGTCCTGACCGGGTCGCGGAGCCGCTGACTGTTCCCGAATCGGACAATTGCGGCCGGCACACCGGCCACAATTGTCCGCACGGGCAACAGTTGGCGCTTTACAGGGCGAAGGCCAGGCCCAGCGCGACGCCGTAGAGCAGGGCGGCCAGGCTGGTGAGCTTGAGTGCGAGGATCAGTTCCTTCGCCGTGGTTGCGGTGGCCACGATGAGGCTGGCAGGCAGTGCCAGCAGCAGCACGAACATGGTGAACCAGGCCAGCGGGTAGAACAGCGCGAAGAACGCGGCGACCACGAACGGCACCAGCAGGAACACGCAGAACACCACGCGGGATGCCCGCGCGCCGATCCGCACGGCGAGGGTGCGCTTGCCGGCGACCTTGTCCGGCTTGATGTCGCGCAGGTTGTTCACCATCAGCACGGCGCAAGCCATCAGGCCGATCGCCACGGCGCTCAGCCAGCTCTCCAGGTTGACGGTGTCCACCTGCACATACGTGGTGCCGGTGGTCGCGACCAGGCCGAAGAAGACGAAGACGAAGATTTCGCCGAGCCCCAGGTAGCCGTACGGTCGCTTGCCGCCGGTGTAGAACCAGGCCGCCACGATGGCCGCCGCGCCCACGACCAGCAGCCACCAGTGCTGGCTGACCACGATCAACGCCAGGCCCGCGACGGCCGCGACGCCGAAGAACACCAGCGCAACGGTGAGCACCGCGCGCGGCTTCGCCGCACCCCCACCGGTGAGGCGGGCCGGGCCCACCCGGTGATCGTCGGTACCGCGGATGCCGTCGGAATAGTCGTTGGCGTAGTTCACGCCGATCTGCAGGCTCACCGCCACCAGCAGGGCGAACAGGGCGCGCACCCAGTGGAACTCGCCACCGTCCCCGGCCACGACGGCCGCGCCGGTGCCGAGCGCCACGGGGGCGATGGCCAGGGGCAGGGTGCGCAGGCGTGCGCCCGAGATCCAGCCGCCGAGTCCCGCAGGGCCGCCGTGCACGACGCCGGCCGTCCCGTTCCGGCGAGCCGGGTTGCCGGACTTGGCCGCGTTCTGGGGCCGGGCGCTGTGCGGGGTGCCGGGCTTGGCGCCCACCGCGTTGGCGCTGCTCTGGGGGGACTTCTGCTGTTTGGGGCCGTTCGGCCGGGATCCATGTGCCACGCCTTCATGTTACTGGCCGCCGCCTCGAAGCAGTCGGTGCGGACGTGACGTCCGGAGCTCAGCTTCCGGCGACGAGCGCCAGGGCCTGCCGGTCCGGCTTGCCTGAGGGCAGTACCGGGATGGCCGGCACGGTGACGATCCGCGCGGGCCGGGCCGGGTTGCCGAGCGCCGCAGCGACCGCGACCCGCACGACGTCGAGGTCCGGTTCGGGGGTGTCAGGGCCGGCCAGCACCACAACGGGGACCTGGCCCCAGACCGGGTCGGTGGCGCGCACGACGACGGCCCCGCTGAGGCCGGGCAGGCCGCGTACCACGGTCTCGACGGCGTCGAGGGACACCTTCTCGCCCCCGGAGATGATCACGTTGTCGGCGCGGCCGGAGACGAGCACGGTGCCGTCCGCGGCCACGACACCCAGGTCACCGGTTCGGTACCAGCGGACGCCTTCTTCGTCGATGAACCTGTCCCGGGTCCGGTCCGCATCGTCCAGGTAGCCCTCGGCGAGCACCGAACCGCTGATCTCGAGCTGCCCGCCGACGGCGCGCACCACGGTATTGCCGATCGGCACGCCGTTGTAGACGCAGCCGCCGGCCGTCTCCGACGAGCCGTAGGTGCGCAGCAGCCGGATCCCGGCCCGCTCGGCGCGGTCGACCAACTCGGCCGAGACGGCCTGACCGCCGACCAGGATGCCGGTGAAGCGGGTGAGGGCCGCGAGGATGCCCGCGTCGCCGACCGCCGCATCCAGCAGCCTGGCCAGTTGCACGGGCACCAGCGACGTGAAGCGACGCGGGTGCTCGAGCCGCCCGGCATACTCGGCGAAAACGACCGGATCGAAGTGCCCGGGCGGCAGCAACACCGGCTCGGTGCCCGCCGCGATGGACCGCACGAGCACCTGCACCCCGGCGATGTAGTGCGCGGGCAGCGCGAGCAGCCATTGCCCGTCACCGCCGAGCGCCACGCCCGACGCCGCACTCGAGGACAGCAGCGCGTCGGTGCTGAGCATCACCCGTTTGGGCACGCCGGTGGAGCCCGACGTCTCGATCACCACGGCGACGTTGTGCGGCACCTGGCCTAACCGGTCACGGCCGGCCGGGGCCGGGGCCTCGGGTACCGGCAGCAGCGCCTCGTCGGTCGCGGACAGGGCCAGGCGCAACTCGGCCAGGAACTCGGCCGGGTCCCCCACCGGCAGAACGCGCACAGGCCTCACGGCTGGCCTAGAACTGCCAGGGGTACGGCGCCCAGTCGGGCTCGCGCTTCTCAAGGAACGAGTCCCGCCCCTCGACGGCCTCGTCGGTGCCGTAGGCCAGCCGCGTCGCCTCACCGGCGAAGATCTGCTGGCCGACCATGCCGTCGTCGACGGCGTTGAACGCGAACTTGAGCATCCGGATGGCCGTGGGCGACTTGGTCAGGATGGTGCGCGCCCAATCCAGCGCCTCGTTCTCCAGCTCGGCGTGCGGAACGACGGCGTTGATCGCCCCGATCGCGAGAGCACGCTCTGCGGAGTACTCGCGGGCGAGGAAGAAGACCTCTCTCGCGGCCTTCTGGCCGACCTGACGGGCGAAGTAGGCGCTGCCGTAGCCGCCGTCGAAGGAGCCGACATCGGCATCCGTCTGCTTGAATTTGCCGTGCTCGGCGCTGGCGATCGTGAGGTCGCACACCACGTGCAGGGAGTGCCCGCCGCCGGCCGCCCAGCCGGGCACCACGGCGATGACGACCTTGGGCATGAACCGGATGAGCCGCTGCACCTCGAGGATGTGCAGGCGACCGCCACGAGCCTTGTCGATGCCGCTCGCGGTCTCGCCGTCACCGTACTTGTAGCCGTCCCGGCCGCGGATCCGCTGGTCGCCGCCGGAGCAGAACGCCCAGCCGCCGTCGCGCGGGCTCGGGCCGTTGCCGGTGAGCAGCACCACACCGATCTGCGGGTTCGTGCGGGCATCCTCGAGCACGGCGTACAGCTCGTCCACGGTGTGCGGCCGGAACGCATTGCGCACCTCGGGGCGGTTGAACGCGACCCGGGCGATCCGCCCGGTGACGTCCTGGTGGTAGGTCACGTCCGTGAGCGCGTTGAAGCCGGGCACCGATCGCCACTGGCTGGGGTCGAAGATCTCTGAAACCTGTTCGGGCATAGCTCCAGACTACGCGGCAGCGCGCAGCTGAATTCGAACCCCTGCTTTCGGGGGCGGCTCGCGTTCGATCCCCCGCTTCGGGGGCCGTATTCGCTCCTCGGCAGGCTTCCAGGAGGAGTGATACCGCTCTCATAGATGAGCGGTCGTCATTTCTACATCCTCGGCTGGGCTCCCGTCAACCCCTTGAACGGCTCAATCGCCGGGCGGTGTACTTATCTCACCCGAAAGACCCGGAGGTGGTCATGTTTGACAACAGCCCCTCGGCACCCGACACCGCGTTACCCGAACACGCACCCGTCATCAGCGCCGACGCACAGCACCCGCTTTTCGCACACCACAGCACCCCTGTCCAGCTTCAGCCGATCCCGGCCGGCGTCGTCGCCGCCGACCCGGCGGAGGTTGAGATCACCGCCATCTCTGACACCGAGTGGCGCATCGCGGAACACGCGATCGAGCACGACGACCCGCACGCCCTGCTGGGATTCATCCAGGTCGTGGGCACTGCCTTCGAGGTCACCAGCCTCGGTCGTCCGCGGGAGCGGGCGTACTTCACCTCATTTGACCGCGCCACAGCCAGCCTTCGCCCCCGGGGGGTCCTCGCATGAGCACCATCGTTCACACCAATGACATCCGCACCACCGAACCGCGCACGGCGGCCACCCGCGCCCCGGCCGCCCGCACCGCACCGCGGCCGGCGACGACCACCGAGCGTCCCGAGCCGTCGACACCGACGCGCGCGCCATCGGCGGCGGCCAGCGCCGCAGCCACCTCCCGGTACAGCAGGGCTTCCACGGATGCCTTCGGCGACTACCTGCGCCGCATCGGCAAGGGCCCGCTGCTTTCCGCGGAGGACGAGGTCGACCTGGCCCGCAAGATCGAGGTGGGTCTGTTCGCTGAGGAAAAGATCAACCGCGCCGACGCCGACGGGAACCCGGTCAGCCCCGAGTTCAAGCGTGAGTTGATGACCCTGGTGTTCGAGGGCCGCCGCGTGAAGAACCACTTCATCGAGGCCAACCTGCGGCTGGTAGTGAGCATTGCCAAGCACTACTCCGGCCGGGGCGTGCCAATCATGGACCTCGTCCAGGACGGCAACATCGGCCTGGTGCGCGCCGTGGAGAAGTACGACTTCATGACGGGCTTCAAGTTCTCCACCTACGCCACCTGGTGGATCCGCCAGGCGATCCACCGCGGCATGGCCGACAAGTCGCGCATGATCCGCATCCCGGTGCACACGGCCGAGAAGCTCAACAAGATCAAGCGCATCCGCCGGGACCTCACCAGCACCCTCGACCGGGAGCCGACGCTCAAGGAGATCGCGGAGCTCTCCCAGATCGCGGTGCGGGACGTGTCCCGGCTGCTGCAGTACGACAACGAGCCTATTTCGCTGCACGCGCCCGTCGGCGACGGCATCGGGGACATCGCCGAACTGATCATCGACGACGACCTGCCGCAACCCGACGAGTGCGCCACCATCACCCTGCGGGCCGCGGACATCACGTTCTACCTGGACGCGCTCCCGGACCGGGAACGCTCCATCCTCACCGCACGATTCGGGCTCACCGGGGATGAGCCGCGCACCCTCGATCAGATCGCGGTTATCCAGGGCGTCACCCGGGAGCGGGTCCGCCAGATCGAGAAGCGAGCGCTGGCCCTCCTAAAGGTGCCACGACTCGAGCGCTATCTCAGGGACTAGGAGCGAGAACCGGCGTAGCGTGGCAGCTAACCCGATAAACGGAGTGGTGCAATGGGCAAGCTGACGTACGATTCGAACCTCACGGCAGACTTCGATGATCGAGTCCTCGCGCACATCCAGGTGGTCATCGGCGCGAAGCTGCGCCGGGGCGAGGCGTTCTACTTCACCTGGCGCGACGACCCCCAGGGTGGTGATGGCCGCAGCACGATCTGGATGCATCCCAGTATCCCGTTGGCCTACAAGTACTTCGGGGGTCGTTCGCCGAGCCTGAACCGCGACTGGATCGAAGCGCTGATGCTGACCGCGAATTCGTCGGGAGGCCTGCAAATCGTGCCAGAACCGCACCGGCTGGGCACCACGACGAACGGAACGACCGGGAAGGACGACTCGTGAACCGCATCGACATCGTCTATGGCGGCAAGCCGTACACCCTCGGTGACCGCACCGTGGAGTCGGTGCGGGCCGAAATCGCCGAGGCGGTCGCGTCCGGGGTTCCCTCCTGGTTGCGGGTGAACAGCGGAGCAGGCCGCTACCAGGACGCCTACCTGCTGATCTCCGCCGGCACCCCCGTCGCCATCGTGGACGTGCAACCGAACGGTCCGGACGTGGTGTTCACCGACGAAGAAACCTTCATTGCGAGCCCTACCGAATGACCGGCCGCCGGCGGCCGCACCGTCGGGGTGCCACGAGCGGATGCTGACACACTAGAGCCATGCTCCCCTCACTGCACGACGTGCTCGCCACCGCCCGAGTGGTCGACCTCCCCCTCGTCACCCGGTTCCGCGGCCTCACCAGCCGGGAGGCCGTGCTCATCGAGGGCCCGGCCGGCTGGAGCGAGTTCTCCCCATTTGTGGAGTACGACGACGAGGAGGCCACCGGGTGGCTGCGGGCCGCCCTGGAATTCGGCTGGCAGGAAACCCCGCCGCTGCTGCGCGACCGGGTGCCGGTGAACGCCACGGTTCCGGCGATCGACGCCGCCGACGTACCCGCCCTGCTGGCGCGGTTCCCCGGCTGCCGCACCGCCAAGGTGAAGGTCGCCGACCCCGGCCAGACCCTGGCCGAAGACGTGGAGCGGGTGCGCGCGGTGCGGAAGGTGCTGGGCGCCGAGGGACGCATCCGGGTCGACGCGAACGGGCTGTGGAACGTCGACGAGGCCGAACACGCGATCCACGCGCTGGCCGAGTTCGACCTCGAATACGTCGAACAGCCGTGCGCGGGCATCGAGGAGCTCGCCGAGATCCGCCGCCGCACCGACTACCTCGACCTGCCGATCGCCGCGGACGAGAGCGTACGCAAGGAATCCGATCCCCTGCTGGTGTCGCGCTCCGGTGCCGCCGACCTTCTCGTGGTCAAAGTGCAGCCGCTCGGCGGCATCCGTGCGGTGCTTGCGATCCAGGCCGAGACGGGCCTGCCCCTCATCGTCTCCAGCGCCCTGGACACCTCGGTGGGCATCTCGATGGGCGCGTTCCTGGCCGGTGCGCTGCCGGAACTGGACTACGACTGCGGCTTGGCCACGGCCTCACTGCTGGCCGCCGATGTGACGGCCGACCCGCTGCTGCCGGTCGACGGCAGCATCCCGGTGCGCCGGGTGCGTCCGGATGCCGGCCTCCTGGACACCTACGCGGCCAGCGCGGAGCGCCGCGACTGGTGGCTCGCGCGCATCACCCGCACCTACGCCCTGCTCGCCGACTGAGCGCCGCTCGTCGGGTTGCGCGGGCCGCACGCCGCTTCGCGGGCGGCGCGCCACCCGCGCAGCGGCGTGGCGCCCGCGCGACGCGATTCGGCCGCGCGACCCACGCCCGAGCGGCCCTGCCGGGTCAGAGGCCGGAGTAGGCGTGCAGGCCCTTGAAGAAGACGTTCACGATGCCGAAGTTGAACATCACGGCGGCGAACCCGATGATGGCCAGCCAGGCCGAACGCGATCCGCGCCAGCCGCGGGTGGCCCGCGCGTGGATATACCCCGCGTAGATCACCCAGATGATGAAGGTCCAGACCTCTTTGGTATCCCAGCCCCAGTACCGGCCCCAGGCGCGCTCCGCCCAGACCGAGCCGGCCATGAGGGTGAAGGTCCACAGGATGAAGCCGATGATGTTGACGCGGTAGGACAGGTTCTCCAGGGTGAAGGCCGAGGGCAGGGTCGAGAGGAACTTGAGCCCGCCCGGCTTCACGCCGCCGACGCGTTCCTCGCGGCGGGACTGCAACAGTTGCACGAACGACAGGGCGAAGCCGAGCGCAAAGAAGCCGGTGCCCAGCGACGCGACGAACACGTGGATGACCAGCCACACCGACTGCAGCGCCGGCGGCAGCGGGGCCACCTCCACGTAGTACTGCAGCGCGCCGATGCCGAGCAGGATCAGAATCAGTCCGATGACGAAGGTGCCCAGGAACCGCAGGTCGGTGCGGGTGAGGACGATGAGGTACACCGTGACGATGAGCAGCGTGCCGGTCATCGCGAACTCGTACATGTTCGCCCACGGCACCCGCTCGGCGGCAATGCCGCGCAGTACGGCGGCCACCAGGTGCAGGGCCCAGGCCAGCACGGTCAGCGAGACGCCGACGCGCAGGCTCGCGGAGCGGCCGTACGGGGTCGCCGCGTCGTTGGCGATGCGGGCACTGATGCGGGTGAGCGTGGTGGTGTTTCCGCCGGCCACGGCGGTGGTCGCGGTGCCAGCGGATGCGGTGCCCGCGACATCCGCCGCGCTCACCGCCGAACTGCGCTTGGCCAGGTCGATCGAATAGGCGATGAACGCCAACGCGTACACAGCCATGGCCGAATACAGGCTGAGGATCGAGAGCTCGTTCAGATTCACGTTCTACAGCCTAAGCGGGTTCGCCCGGATTACCGACCGGCACAGCATCCTTCGGTGCCGAGCGCTCCAACAGCGCCGCGTGGCGGTCCGCGAGAGCGGTCACCGCCGACTCCAGGCCAGGATCCTCACCGCGGGCAAGACCGGCGTATTCGAGCTGCACCGAGCCGTCCGCCCGCTCGACGGCCTTCACCCAGAGGCGCCGGCGCGGCACGAACAGGGAGGTGAGCAGCCCGCCGAGCACGAGCGACGCGAACAGCAGCACCCACCCCTGGGTGGGGTCGTGGTGGATGTCGAAGGAAGCGAACCGCGGCACCGACCCCGAGTAGTCGCCTTCGGCGGCATCCGGCGTGGCGTTCTCGAAGGTCACCGTTCCCAGCCCGTTCGGCAGTGCCTGGGTGTCGCCGGGCTTCAGCTCGAGCGGCTGGATGTCGCTGGTGCGGGTGGCCAGCGGCTCCATGTGATCGGTGTCGAGGGCGTACACCGAAGTGGGCACGCCGTCGTTGATGCCGAGGTCGCCGGAGTAGACATTGAGGGTGAGCACCGGATATTCCAGGTCGGGGAAGCTGGAGTAGTACGAGCCGGTGGTGGTCTCATCCTGGGTCGGGTAGAAGAACCCGACCAGGCCCACCTGGTCCGCCAGGCCATCCGGCACCTTCACGATGCCCAAGGACGTGAGGTTGGCGTCCTGCGGAAGGAACGGCACGGAGTCGGTGAACACCACGGTGCCCTCCGGGTCGCGCACCGTGATCGTGGGCGCATAGCCGTTCCCGAGCAGGTACACGCTGGTGCCGCCGGTGCGCAGCGGGTCGTTCACCCGCACGGCGCCGGGCGCGGCGTCGCCGCCGCGCGGGGTCACCGTCACGCCGGCGGTGAAGTCGACGGGCTGGCCGAACGCCTCCAGGTTCTGGGTCTCGTAACTCACCTCGAAGTCGTCGAGGGTGAGCTTGTACGGGTCCAGCTCGGTGTCGTTGAAGAACCGGCCCGGGTTGAACGAGTCGTAGGCCAGCAACGTGTTCACGAAGGTCTGGCCCTCCACGAGCACCCGCTGGCCGCTGAAGCCGAAGCCGCTGCCGAAGCCGACGACAACGAGCAGACCCACCAGGGCGGAGTGGAAGACCAGGTTGCCGGTCTCGCGCAGGTATCCGCGTTCGGCCGAAACCGAGAACTCCCCTGGTCCCTCGAACAGGGCCACCCGGTAGCGGCCCTGCTTGAGCACGGTGCGGGCGGTGGCGACGGCGGTGGCGGCATCCGTGCCCGCCGGGGCCGTGCGGCTGGTGAAGCCGGCCAGCCGAGCGAGCCGGGCCGGGGTCTTGGGCGGCTTGGCGCGCAGCGCCTGCAGGTGGTGCTTGGTGCGCGGGATGACGCAGCCGATCAGCGAGATGAACAGCAGCAGGTAGATGGAGGAGAACCACGCCGAGGAGTAGACGTCGAAGGCCTGGATCTTGTCCAGGATCGGGGCGAGGTCGGGGTTGTCGGTGAAGTACTGGGTGACGCCGTTCGGGTCGGAGCTGCGCTGGGGCACCAGCGAGCCCGGCACCGCGGCGATCGCGAGCAGCAGCAGCAGGAACAGGGCCGTGCGCATGCTGGTGAGCTGGCGCCAGAACCAGCGCAGGGTGCCGGCGAAGCCGAGCTTCGGCTGGGTGACGCCGCCCTGGTCCGGGGCCGGCGCCGAGTCGATATGGTCAGATGGCCGGGACATAGCCGCCAATCACCCCTTGCAGGTTCAGGAGCCAGGCATTCCACACGCCGCTCACCATGAGCACCCCGATGACGATCAGGAGCACGCCGCCGAACAGGTTGATCGCTCGGATGTGACGCTTGAGAAAGGCTACGGCCCCGGTGGCCCAGTTCAGGCCGAGGGCGATGAGCAGGAACGGGATACCCAGGCCCAGCGCGTAGAACAGCGCCAGCAGGCCGCCCTGCCAGGGCGACCCGGTGCTCAGGCTGAGCGAGTTTATCGCCGTGAGCGTTGGTCCGGTGCACGGGGTCCAGCCGATCGCGAACACCGCGCCGAGCAGGGGCGCCCCGGCCAGGCCCATCCGCGGCCGCCAGGACGACTTGACGGTGCGCTGCATGCGTGCGAACTGGCCGACGAAGACCAGGCCGAGCAGGATCACCAGGGCACCGGCCAGGCGGGTGATCAGGTCGCGGTATTGGTTGAGCCAGAACCCGGCGAACCCGAACACCACACCGGTGAGCACGAACACCAGGGTGAACCCGAGAATGAACAGGGCCACGCCGAGCAGCAGCCGGCTGCGGCCTCGGCGGGCGCTGAGCGCCGAGCCGGTGCGACCGTCGGCGAACCCGCCGATGTACGCGAGGTAGCCGGGAACCAGCGGCAGGATGCAGGGGGATGCGAACGACACCAGCCCGGCGAGCACGGCGATTGGGATCGCCAGGTACAGCTGCCCGCTGAAGACGATCTCGCCGAACGGATTACCCACGCCTAGCCGTCCTCGGCAATCGTGTCTTCGATGAGGGTCTCCAGGATGGACGGCGAGTTGACCTGGCCGAGGATGCGCGCGGCCACCCGGCCGGAGGAGTCGAGCACCAGGGTGGTGGGCACGGCGTTCGGGGGGATGCTGCCGCTGAAGGCGAGCTGCATGTTTCCGTCGACATCCATCACCGACGGATAGCTGATCTCGTAACTTTCATTGAAGGCGATGGCGCTGGCCGCCTGGTCGCGCACGTTCACGCCGAGGAAGCTGGCGCCCTGGTCGGCGAATTGTTCGCTGATCTTCTTCAGTGCCGGAGCCTCGGCGCGGCAGGGGGCACAGGCGGCGTACCAAAAGTTGACCACGAGCACCTCGCCGGCGTAGTCGGCGGAGCTCACCTCGCTGCCGTCTTCCAGGGCGCCGTTGAACTCGACGGCCGCCTCGCGTTGGTCGGCGGGGATCTCGGTGACGCTGCCGTCGCCGGCGATGTACCCCTTGCTGTTGCCGGCGGTGTACTGGTCGGCGAGGTCGTCGGATGTGGTGCACCCGGTCAGGGCCAGGGCGACGGCAGCGACACCGGCCAGGACCGCCCGAATCCGGCGTGGTCGGCGGCTCACACGGCACCCACGTCGTTGGCCGGCACCAGGAGGGCGGCGGCGGGGCTCGTGTACGCGACCTCGACGGGCCCGTTCTCGCGCCAGGACAGCGTGGTGATGCTGGAGAGGTCGCAGCGGCGCTTCCGCGGGTCGTGGGCGAGGCGGTCCCTGGCCAGGGCGCGGTGCACGATCCAGATCGGCAGCTGGTGGCTGACCAGCACGACGTCGCCCTCGTCGACGGACTGGAACGCCTCACCGATGGTCGCGAGCATCCGGTTGGAGATGGAGGTGAAGGGTTCACCCCAGCTGGGCCGGGCCGGGTTGACCAGGCTGGGCCAATTGCGCAGGTCGCGCAGCGCACCGCCCTGGCCGCGCATCCGCTTGCCCTCGAAGTGGTTGGTGGGTTCGATGATGCGCTCGTCGGTGTCCACCGGCAGGCCGAAGGCCCGCGCGATCGGACCGGCCGATTCCTGGGCGCGCTGCAACGGCGACGCGACGATCCGCACGACGGGGCGTCCGCGTTCGACGAGGTCTGCGGCAGCCGCCTCGGCCATCAGGAGCCCTAGATCGGACAATCTGTAGCCGGGAAGTCTGCCGTAAAGCACGCGCTGGGGGTTGAAAACCTCACCGTGACGCACGAGATGTACCTGGCTAGCTACCACACGCTCCAGTCTACGGAGAGGTTCCCCGCGAATTAGCCGAGAGCTGTGCGGCTAAACTTGCGGGGTGAATGCGCGCGTACTGATCAAGAACCTTGCTGCCCTCGACGATGGTCTCGTCACCGTGTCCGGATGGGTCGAAACCGTCCGGGACCAGAAGAAGGTGCAGTTCGTCGTGCTGCGCGATGAATCGGGCGCCGTGCAGCTGGTGAATCCACGCACGACGGATGCCGAGGGCGTCGTCGTCGACGACGAGCCGGCCACCACGATCTCCGCCCTGTCCCAGGGTAGCTTCGTCACCGTGACCGGCCAGCTCAAGCACGACGAGCGGGTCAAGCTCGGCGGCATCGAAATCAAGCTCGCCTCCCTCGAGGTCGTCACCCTGGCGATCCCGGAGACCCCGATCGCGGCTGACTCCAGCCTGGACAAGCGCATGGACTGGCGCTTCCTCGACCTGCGCCAGCCCAAGTCGAACCTCATCTTCCGCATCCAGACCACGTTCGAGCACGCCCTGCGCACGTACTGGATCGAGCACGACTTCATCGAGCTGCACACCCCGAAGCTGATGGCCAGCGCGAGCGAGTCCCGCGCCGAGCTGTTCGAGGTGGAGTACTTCGACCGCAAGGCCTACCTGGCGCAGAGCCCGCAGTTCTTCAAGCAGATGGCGCAGTCCTCCGGCTTGGGCAAGATCTTCGAGGTTGGGCCGGCGTTCCGGGCCGACCCGTCGTTCACCAGCCGCCACGCCACCGAGTTCACCAGCGTCGACTCGGAGATCAGCTGGATCGACAGCCACGAAGACGTCATGCAGCTGCACGAAGACCTGCTCGTGGCCGCGTTCACCGCGGTCAAGACCAAGCACGGCGAGGAGGTGCTCGCGTTGTTCGGCGTCGAGGTCACCGTTCCGAGCACCCCGTTCCCGCGCATCCCGCTCGCCGAGGCCAAGGAGATCGTCAAGAGCCGCGGCTATGAGGTTCCCCGCGACGACGACGACATGGACCCGGAGGGTGAACGCCAGATCGCCGCGTACGTCGCCGAGACCTACGGGCACGAGTTCGTGTTCCTCACCGACTATGCGTCGAGCATCCGCCCGTTCTATCACATGCGCCATGAGGGCGACGCGAGTCTCACCAAGAGCTACGACCTGATCTTCAACGGCACCGAGATCTCCACCGGCGCGCAGCGCGAGCACCGCATCGACGTGCTCATCGAGCAGGCGGTGGAAAAGGGTCTGGACCCCGCCGAGGTCTCGGGTTACCTGGACTTCTTCCGCTACGGCGTGCCGTCCCACGGTGGCTTCGGCATGGGCCTGGCCCGCGTGCTGATGCTGATGCTGCACCAGGCATCCATCCGCGAGGTCACCTACCTGTTCCGCGGCCCGACCCGACTGGAGCCGTAACCCTCGCATTCCGCTCGACCAGTCGCGCTCGTCCCCGGACGGGCGCGACTCGTGCGTCAGGCCGCGCCGCGGATCTAGCCGGTCTCGTTGGTCTCGTTGGTCTCACTGGTTTCGCTGGTTTCGCTGGTTTCGCTGGTCGAGCAACTCGACAAGCTCGACCAGCGAGAGGGGGGACCGACCCACACGCACGTCACGGGG
This sequence comes from Cryobacterium sp., assembly GCF_025463825.1. GTDB lineage: Bacteria > Actinomycetota > Actinomycetes > Actinomycetales > Microbacteriaceae > Cryobacterium. The sequence continues at coordinate 39,459 of NZ_JAODBG010000025.1, read as the reverse complement.
TCTCGTCAAGCTCGACCGCCGGGAGCGACGCGACCCCGGCGCCGTCCATCAGCGCCAGGCTAGACGACGAAGTCGACGGCCATCCGCTCGGCGGTGACCGACTTCACGTACGCGCCCGCCGCCACGTGGGCCGGGTGTACCTGATAGCGGGCCAGTGCCGCTTCGTCGTCGTACTCCGCGACGAGGGCGATGTCCCAGTTGGCGCCGCCGACCACATCGGGGCCGATGCGCAGGGAGCGGATCTCGTCGATCACACCGACGAGACCGCCGAGCCTCGCCACCATGCCAGCCGCGTGCTCCGCCTTCTCGGCGGGGTCGGTGGCCGCGAGCTTCCACGACACGATATGCACGATGGTCATCGAACCTCCAGGAGTGCGGTGTGCAGGCGCGCCGGGTCGATGCGCCAGTAGTTGTGAACCCGCCCGTTGAGAAGCAGCACCGGGATGTCTTCGACGTAGAGTTCGTGTAGTTCGGCGTCCTCGAGGATCGACTTCTCGTCGAACACCACGCTGGGCGTGCCGGGTTCGGCCGCCACCTGGGCGAGCACCGTCGTGATCACAGCCCTGGCGTCGTCGCAGAGGTGGCACCCCGGCTTGCCGATCAGGGTCAGGTGCGCTGTGGACATGCCCCCAGCCTAGGCCGCCGGGCGTCCGTGGGCATGAGTAGACTCAGGCGCAATGTCCGAAGAATCCGGCCCTCGCGCGATCGCGTTCTTCGACGTGGACAACACCCTGCTCCGCGGCGCGAGCCTGTACCACGTCGGTGTCGGCGCCTGGCGGATGCGATTCATCTCGCTCGCCGACATCCTCTCCTTCGGCTGGAACCAGACCCGGTTCCTCACGGTCGGTGAGACCGGCGTCGACATCGCCCGGCTGCGGGTGCGCGCCATGGAGATCGTGACCGGGCATACCCGAGACGAACTCGTCACGCTCAGCCACGACATCTTCGATAGCCGGCTCATCCAGCGGCTCTGGCCGGAAACCGTCGCCGTGGCGCACGCACACCTGAAGGCCGGGCGGGAGGTCTGGCTGGTCACCGCGACGGCGCAGGAGGTCGCGGATGTGATCGCGGAACGTCTGAGCCTCACGGGCGCCCTCGGCACCCAGCTGGACTCGGTCGACGGAATCTTCACGGGGCGGCTGCTTGACGGGATCTGCCACGGCAGCCGCAAGGCGGACGTGGCTCGAGACCTGGCCGCGACGCGCCGAATCGACCTGGCCCACTGTTGGGCATACTCCGATTCGCACAACGACATTCCGCTGCTCGAACTGGTCGGCAACCCGGTCGCGGTGAACCCGGACACAATCCTGCGCCGCTACGCGTTGGCGCGCGGCTGGCCGATCATGCACATGAAACTCGCCCAGATCAAGGCCGCCAAGACCACAGCCGCCCGCGCAAGCAAAAAGCGCTAGGTCACAGACCTAGCGCTCAGCTCTAAAAAACGGTCGAGACCGTCTACTTCTTGTTACGACGCTGGTGGCGAGTCTTACGAAGCAGCTTGCGGTGCTTCTTCTTCGCCATACGCTTGCGTCGCTTCTTGATTACAGAACCCACACGGACCTCACAAAGTTTTGGTTAAGCCGCGGGATTCGCGACCGACACGAAAACCCCATTCTAACGGAAAAAGAAAGTCCTGTCCTACGCACTGCCTGCAATCGGAGGTTCGATGGCCTTCAGGACCGCCGATTCGGGCACCCGGAAGGAGCGGCCGAACCGGACGGCGGGTAGGTTTCCGGCGTGTACAAGTCGGTAGACGGTCATCCGGGACACCCGCATGACCAGGGCCACTTCGGCGACGGTGAGGAACCGGAGGTCGTCGAACCGCGAGTCGGAAAGCTCGTGTGACATACGCGGCCCCCGTCGTTTCGGCTGTGATTCTGCCGCAACTCTAGGACGAACCGGGTGTGGCCGCTAGTCGTTCTTGCGCCACTTCTTCACGCTCTTTTTCACCGCGGAATCCTTGACGACATTCGACATCTGGAATGACGTGTCCGCGAAGGCCTTGCCGATCGCCGCCGCAAACGCGCGCTGCTCGTCCTTGAGGACCTCGGTTTCGTCCACACCGGTGATCGAGGTGGCCACGTCGATGCTGAGGAACGGAATCAACCAATCCTCGATTTCCTCCAGTGGGGCGTAGTCCAGGTGGTAGTACCGGTGCTGGCCCTCTTCGCGCACACCGACCAGGCCGGCCTCCCGCAGCACCTTGAGGTGCTTGGAAACGGTGGGCTGGCTCAGTCCGAGCGAGCTGACGATGTCGGAGACGCTCAGCTCCCCCTTGGACGCGCTGGACTGGTTGTAGCGCTCGAGGAGAATGCGTAAGATATCGCGTCGGGTCGAGTCCGCCACCACGCCAAAGATGTCTGCCATGCCCCAAGGGTAGTCATTCCCGGTGCGGGTACTATGACAAGTTGTCAACGACCACCGGCCAGTCTCGGGGATTTAAGTGAAAACGCAGGCCCCCACCGTACGATTCACTCACCATTCCAACTCCTGGTATGGGCGGATCCGCGACTCCGTCGACGGTGTCGTGCGCAAATCGCCGTCCCGGTTCGCGATCTTGGTGTTCACCGCGCTGATCCTGCTGTTCACCCTGTTGTTCTCCCTGCCGATCGCGTCGGCCGGCGACACGGAGACACCCCTGCACGACGCCGTCTTCACGGCGGTGTCGGTGATCTGCGTCACGGGCCTCAGCACCGTCGATATGGCCACCCACTGGTCGGCGTTCGGGCACGTGCTCGTCGTCGTCGGCGTCAACATCGGCGGTGTGGGCGTGCTCACCCTGGCCTCGCTGATGGGCCTGGTCATCTCCCGGCGCCTGGGCCTCCGCGCCAAGCTGATGGCCGCCAGCGACTCGAACCCGTCCCGGATCCACATGGGCCCGGTCAACGAGGGCCAGGCCGTGCGCCTCGGCGAGGTCGGCAGCCTGCTGCTCACGGTGGCCATCAGCACCCTGGCCATCGAAGCCGCCGTCACACTGCTGCTGTTCCCGCGGATGCTCATCGACGGCGTACCCGTCGGCGAAGCGCTCTGGCAAAGCATCTACTACGCCGCCATGGCCTTCACCAACACCGGCTTCAGCCCGAACGCCGGCGGCATCGGCCAGTTCGCCAACGACTACTGGTTCCTCGGCGCCCTCATGGTCGGCGTGTTCCTGGGCAGCCTGGGCTTTCCGGTGATCATGACCTTCGCCCGGCACTGGCGCACCCCCCGGCGGTGGTCGGTGCACGTGAAGCTGACCCTGTGGACGACCACCCTGCTGATGGTCGTGGGCATGATCTTCTACATCATCCTGGAGTTCGACAACCCCAAGACGTTCGGGTCGCTGGGCGCCGGCGACACCATCTTCCAATCCCTGTTCATGTCGGTGATGACCCGGTCGGGCGGCTTCGCCACCATCGACATCGCCGACCTGCACGGCTCCAGCCTGCTGCTCAGCGACATGCTGATGTTCATCGGCGGCGGCTCGGCCTCCACGGCCGGAGGCATTAAGGTCACCACCCTCGCGGTGCTGTTCCTGGCCGCCTTCGCCGAGGCGCAGGGCAAAGAGCAGATGGAGGCGTTCGGCCGTCGCATCCCCAGCGACATCCTGCGCCTGGCCGTCAGCGTGGTGCTGTGGGGCGCGACCACCGTCGCGGTGTCCAGCATCCTCATCCTGCACATCTCCAAACAGTCGCTGGACCTGGTGCTGTTCGACGTCATCTCGGCCTTCGCCACCGTCGGACTGTCCACGGGTCTCACCGCCGAACTGCCCCCCGAGGGCGTCTATGTGCTCGCGGCGACGATGTTCATGGGCCGGGTTGGTACAGTGACACTCGCGGCGGCGCTGGCAGCGAGCCAGAGCAGACAGTTGTTCAAACGCCCAGAGGAAAGGCCCATCGTTGGTTGACCGGATCAAGCACGACGCACCCGTGCTCATCATCGGACTCGGCCGGTTCGGAGCAGCCACCGCCGGCAAGCTCGACCGGCTGGGCCGCGAGGTTCTCGCCGTCGACAGCAACGAGGGTCTCGTGCAGAAGTGGTCCGAGCGCATCACGCACGCCGTCCAGGCCGACGCGAAGTCCATCGACGCGCTGCGCCAGATCGGCGCCCAGGACTTCTCCGTCGCCGTCTGCGCCGTCGGGTCCTCGGTGGAGGCCAGCGTTCTGATCGTCGCGAACCTCGTCGACCTGAAGATCCCGCAGATCTGGGCCAAGGCCATCTCGCAGACGCACGGCAAGATCCTCGAACGCATCGGCGCCAACCACGTCATCTACCCCGAGGCCGATTCCGGCGAGCGCGTCGCCCACCTCGTCTCCGGGCGGATGCTGGACTTCATCGAGTTCGACGACGACTTCGCGCTGGTGAAGATGTACCCGCCCAAGCCGATCCGGGGGCTCAACCTCACCGAATCCGGCGTGCGCTCCAAACACCACGTGACCGTCGTGGGCGTGAAGAGCCCCGGCCGGCCGTTCTCGTACGCCACCGCGGAGACCATCGTCTCCGACCACGACCTGATCATCGTCGCCGGCACCGAGGGCGACATCGAACGTTTCGCCGCCCTCGGCTCCTGACCGGGATCAGGAGGCGGCGAGTTCCCGAGCCCGCGCCAGAGCGGCATCCGTCGCCTTGTCGAACAGGTCCTTGAGGCCGCCGGTCTCCAGCTGCTGCACGGCTCGTTCGGTGGTGCCCTTGGGGCTGGTCACCTGGTGGCGCAGCTCTCCGGGCGTGCGATCGGAGACCGCCAGGAGGGCGCTGGCGCCGAGGAAGGTGCCGTTGACCATGGTCGCGGCCTGCTCCGCGGTGAAGCCCTTGTCGATGGCCGTGAGGGTGAGCTGCTCGATGAGGTAGAACACGTAGGCCGGGCCGGACCCGGAGATGGTGCTCAGGGCGTCGATCTGGTCTTCCGGCACCACCAGCACCTCCCCCACGGTCTCGAACAGCGCGGTCGCCAGTGCCATCTGCTCGGGCGTGGAGCGAGTGCCGGCGCTGAGCCCGGTGACGGCCATGCCCACGACGGCGGGCGTGTTCGGCATCGACCGAATCACGGCCACGGTCGTCGGCAGGTGCTTCTCGAAGGTCGCGATGGTCACCCCGGCGGCCACGCTCACCACGAGGGTGCCCGGCGTGAGGCTGCCGGCGATCTCGGCGAGCAGGTCGGGCACCATCGCCGGCTTGACCGCCACGATCACGATGCCGGCGCCGGCCACCGCTTGCCGGTTGGCGTCGGGCTCCGTCTCGGTCGCCAACGCGGTGACGCCGTCCGTGCCGGCCAGTTCGGCGGCCTTGGCGGCGGACCGGTTGGTGGTGCGGATGCCGCCCTCCACCGTGACACCAGGCTTGAGCAGCCCGGCCAGAACGGCCCTGGCCATCGATCCGGCGCCCAGGAAGGCGATGGCGGGCAGGGTGACGGGAGTGGTCGAAGTCATGCTGCCAGTTTAGGTTTCCGACCCGACCCATCCACTGGTCGCCACACTGGCCCGCGGCCCGGCGAGACGGTTCTAGGATTGTGCGCATGAGTGCGTCTGGTGGAAACACGGCGATTGTGGCCGCGCTGCTCGCCAATCTCGGTATCGCGGTCACCAAGTTCATCGCCTGGTTCGTCTCGGGATCGTCCTCGATGCTGGCCGAGGGCGTGCACTCTCTCGCCAACTCGGGCAACCAGATCTTGCTGCTGATCGGCGGGCGCAAGTCGAAGAAAGCGGCCGACAGCGATCATCCGTTCGGCTACGGCCGCGAGCGTTACGTCTACGCGTTCGTGGTGTCGATCATCCTGTTCTCCGTCGGTGGCGTGTTCTCGATCTATGAGGGCATCGAGAAGCTGCAGCACCCGCACGAGCTCGAGAACGCCTGGCTGCCGATCCTGGTGCTGGTCATCGCGATCGGCCTGGAGTCGTTCTCGCTGCGCACCGCGATCAAGGAGTCCAACCACACCCGCAAGGGCGAGTCCTGGGTGCAGTTCATCCGCCACTCCAAGGCTCCGGAGCTCCCCGTCGTGCTCCTCGAAGACGTCGCCGCGCTCACCGGACTGGTGCTGGCATTGAGCGGCGTCGGCCTGACCGTGATCACCGGGGACGCCACCTGGGACGCCCTCGGCACCCTCGCGATCGGTGTGCTGCTTGTGCTGGTCGCCATCATCCTGGGCATCGAGACCAAGAGCCTGCTGGTGGGCGAGGGAGCCAACGCGAAGGATGTCGACGCCATCAAGGCCGCCATCCTCGCCGGGCCGGAGACCCGCACCCTCATTCATCTCAAGACCCTCTACCTCGGCCCAGACGAGCTGCTCGTGGCCGCCAAACTGGCCTTCGATTCCGGCCAGCGGTTCTCCGACGTGGCCGCCGGGATCGATGCCATCGAGGTGCGCATCCGCGAGGCCGTGCCCAGCGCCCGCGTGATCTACCTCGAGCCGGACGTGTACATCGGCCCGGCCACCGTCAACCCGCCCACGGATGCGATCGTCATCAAGGGCCGAGAGTGAGCGTGACCGCATGACCCGCGTCGCACTGGTGCTACGGCACGCCGACGAAATCCACCTCGGCAATTTGGAGCAGGTGCTTGTCGAGCACGGCTACACGGTGCGCTATGTCGACACGCTGGGCGCCGACGGAGCGCGCGGCATCGATCCGGACGACGCCGAGCTGCTCGTCGTGCTCGGCGGCGAGATGGGTGCCTACGAGACCGAGAGCTTTCCGGTTCTCGCCGACGAGATCGCCCTGCTGGCCCAGCGGCTCGAAGCACGCCGGCCGGTCTTGGGCGTGTGCCTGGGTGCCCAGCTGATGGCCAGCGCCCTCGGCTCCACCGTCTACCGGGGTCCGAGCAACGAGATCGGCTACCGTTTGGTCGAACCCACCGAGGCCGGCCAGGACGGGCCGCTGCGCCATGTCACCGGCATCCCGATGATGCAGTGGCACAGCGACACCTTCGACCTGCCCGCTGGCACCACCCGGCTGGCCGGCTCAACCGCCTACGGCAATGAGGCCTTCGCGATCGGGGACTGGGCGCTGGCGGTGCAGTTCCACCCCGAGGTGACCGCCGAGATGCACGAAACCTGGCTGGCCTCCTCCGAAGCAGAGGTGCGTGCCGAGGGCCTTGATCCCGAAGCCCTCCGCCGCGACCGCGCCGAGCACTCCGACGCCATGCAGAAGGCCTCCCGCGCCCTGTTCAGCGAGTGGCTGGCGGCGCTGCCGGGCGGCGCGACGGATCCTCGAAAAACTCCCTGAGCAGCTGGCCGCACTCGGCCTCGGCCACCCCGGGCACCACCTCGACCCGGTGGTTGAGCCGGCGGTCCCGCAACACGTCGTACAGCGATCCCGCGGCGCCGGCCTTCTCGTCCCACGCACCGAAGACGACCCTGGGCAGCCGGGCGGCCACTATGGCGCCGGCGCACATCACGCACGGCTCGAGGGTCACCACGAGGGTGCAGTCGGTGAGGTGCCAGTCGCCGGTGGCGGCGGCGGCCTCCCGGATCGCCACGACCTCGGCGTGCAGGGTGGGATCCTGGTGCAGTTCGCGCTCGTTGCGCCCCCGCCCGATTACCCGGCCGGCCGCATCCAGCACCACGGCGCCCACCGGAACGTCCCCGCTGGCCAAAGCGCCCAGCGCCTCTCGGAGGGCGAGGCGCATCCAGCCCGCGTGTTCATCGCTGTGCCGCACCCCGCTACCTCGCTCCCGGCACCCACTAGAGCCGGATGCCCATGTGAGCTAGTAGATTGAGCCTATGCGAGTCCACGTAGCCGACCATCCGCTCATCACCCACAAGCTCACGGTGCTGCGTGATCAGAGCACCTCGTCGCCGATGTTCCGGGCGCTGGTGGAAGAGTTGATGACGTTGCTCGCCTACGAGGGCACCCGCGGCGTTCGCGTCGAAACGGTCACCGTGCAGACGCCGGTGGCGATCGCCCACGGCGTGAAGATCAGCGACCCCAAGCCGCTCGTGGTTCCCATCCTGCGTGCCGGACTCGGCATGCTCGAGGGCATGGTCAAGCTGCTGCCCACCGCCGAGGTCGGCTTCCTGGGCATGGCCCGCAATGAGGAGACCCTGCAGCCCACCACGTACGCCGAGCGCCTGCCGGATGACCTGTCCGACCGTCAATGCTTCGTGCTCGACCCGATGCTGGCCACCGGTGGTTCGCTGATCGCGGCCATCGAGTTCCTCTTCGCGCGCGGCGCCGTCGACGTCACCGCGATCTGTATCCTGGCCGCCCCCGAGGGCCTGGCGGCCGTCGAAGCGGCGTTGGCGGGGCGCGAGGTCACCATCGTGCTCGGCGCCGTCGATGAGCGTCTCGACGAGCACGGCTACATCGTCCCCGGCCTCGGTGACGCCGGTGACCGACTGTACGGGCTGGTCTAACCGCGCCGTCCCGGCATCGCCATCTGTGGCGCGCCCGCTCGCCGCAGATCCTGCGACCGACACCACGCCGGTGGCAGAAAAATTCACGAAACTTTGAAACCCCTCCGATTGGAAGGGTTTTCTTTTACAGAATCCGCTTTTGTGCGAGATACTCCGAATTCATGCCGACCCCGTGAACGTGTTGCAACGCCTTTATGCGTAATGTCCGTCCTTGAATTGACACAACTCGTCATAGTCGGCTTTACTCACAGACATGACTTCCTCCACACGCATCCCGACCTCCCCCGAGGCTTTGGGCACAGCCGGCATGATGATGCCCGGCAGCGTGATGGCGTGTTGCCGAATGTGTCGCTGAACTTCTGACACCGTCGCCGAGCTGATAGCCCTTCACCCGCTCTCCTGCAGCCGCTGAAGAATCTGCTCTCGGGTACTTCGCCCGCATCGTTGGCCCGTCGGGCCGCCATTTCTCGAACCCATGAGCGCCACGCGCCGGGTCACCCGCATCATCACAGTCAAGGATTCCTCCCATGTCACTCGCACACATCGACTCCGCCCGCTCCATCCAGTCCTACCGCCCCGAGCTCACCATCGCGCCGGCGCCGGCACCGGCCGCCCCGCGCATCCGTGCGGTGCCGGACGGCAGCCAGGCCCGCGGGTTTGTGCTCTACGTGGGCATCGACGAGGCCAAGGCCGCGGCCGCCGGCACGAGCCTGCACCGCATCGTCGAGGAGCTCAAGAAGCTGACCCAGGCGATCGCGCCGGCGTCGGAGACCCACGCTGCGGTCGCGCTGGCACCCGACGGTGTCGGCGGTCGGGACGTCGACGTCGTCCGGCTGGCACTGCAGGACCCGGCTGCCCTGGCCAAGCACCGCAACCCGGCAGACGACGCCGACCGCGCACCGGGCGGCGTGGTGGTCGACATCTCTCGCAAGCGCGTCATCCTCGACAACGAGACCGCTGCGCTCACCTACAAGGAGTTCGAGCTGCTGCAGTACCTGGTGCTGCGCGAAGGCCGCACCATTGAACGCGCCGAGTTGATCTCCAAGCTGTGGGACGCCGAGAGCGAAGAGGATGCGCCCAACGAGCGCACCATCGACGTGCATGTTCGTCGTCTGCGTTCCAAGCTGGGCCGCTACGAAGACATCGTGCGCACCGTGCGCGGCGTGGGCTACCGCTTCGACCGTCACGCCGATGTGTCGATCCGCCAGGCCAGCACCCCCAGCCCCGACCGCTTCTGATCACCGCGGAGATCCCGCCACGGCCGCCGCTCAACTCGTCGCGGCACTCCGCTGGTCGAGCCTGTCGAGGTCTCGACGATTTCGACCGACGCGCGGTCACAAGGTAGCGACACGCTCGACCAGCGACGATCGACGACCTCGGGCGTGGCGTTTCACCGGCGGTTAACGTGGTTGAGGGCCGGTCGTAGAGGCAAACGACCGACCCTCTTCCCTTGCACCAAGAGTGTCCTGCAATCACATTCGCGTCTTCCGCCACAGCAAACGGTTGACGCACTACGAATGTATAACGAAGAGGTAACGGAGCGCCAGTTATCCAATCGTTATTTTCCTGCGAGTTCACCGAGCGTTCGCTTGGGGTTCCCTAGGGCGTGGGCGCCCACCGGCCAGCGCCTAGTCTGGCGGCGCAGGGCGGCGTACTTCGGCTCGGGTGAGAGCGCCCCGGCGACGGAGGACCCATGGAGATCACCCGGCTGCAGCCCGACGGCCTGGTCGTCAGTCCGGCATTCAGTCACGTCGCGATCGTGCCCGCGGGCGCGACGACCATCTATGTGGGCGGCCAAAACGGAGTTGATGCCACCGGCTCGGTAGTCTCCGTGGATGTCGCGGAGCAGTCGCGCCGTGCGATCGATAATGTCACTGTCGCGCTGCAGGCGGCGGGGGCATCCCTCACCGACGTGCTGCAGTGGACGGTACTCATCGCCGAGGAAGCCGACCTCGGTGCGGCGTACGGCGCTATTGCGCCGCGTCTGGCCGGCGCCGGCGCCCCACCACTGGTCACGGCGGCCCGGGTCGCAGGCTTGGGCGTGCCGGGCGCCCTCATCGAGGTGAGCGCGGTCGCGGCGCTGCTGCCGGCCTGAACAGCACCCCGCGTTGCGACGAGAATATCGGCTCCGTCGACCTGATCTCTCGACAAAAGAACGCCGACGACTGTCGGCTGCCCTCCCTGACGATGAAATCGCGGGTCATCGGGACGGCGTCACGGTCGCCGCCGGCGCTGACCGCTGAGACGACCTCTAGTCGGTGCCGGCGTCGAACGCTGCGCTTTCGGAGGCGGCGTCGGTGGCCCGCTGCAGGGCGTCGGCGCTGTCGTCGGCTGCGCCGGTGCGGTCCAGAATCTCGCCGGCCTCGCCGACCGCGAGCTCGCCGACGAGTTCGGCCGTGGCTCCGCCGATGATGCCGGCCGCCGCGTACTGCTCGAGGCGGGCGCGGGAGTCGGCGATGTCGAGGTTGCGCATGGTGAGCTGGCCGATGCGGTCGCCGGGGCCGAACGCGGAGTCGCCGACGCGTTCCATCGACAGCTTGCCCGGGTGGTAGCTCAGCGACGGGCCGGTGGTGTCGAGGATCGTGTAGTCGTCGCCGCGACGCAACTTCAGGGTGACCTCACCGGTGACGGCGGAGCCGACCCAGCGCTGCAGGGACTCGCGCAGCATCAGCGCCTGCGGGTCGAGCCAGCGGCCTTCGTACATCAGGCGGCCCAGCTTGCGGCCCTCTGCGTGGTAATTCGCGACGGTGTCCTCGTTGTGGATGGCATTGAGCAGTCGCTCGTAGGCGATGTGCAGCAGCGCCATGCCCGGTGCCTCGTAGATGCCGCGGCTCTTGGCCTCGATGATCCGGTTCTCGATCTGGTCGGAGACACCGAGGCCGTGCCGGCCACCGATGGTGTTGGCCTCGAGGACCAGCTTCACGGGGTCGGTGAACTCGACGCCGTTGATCGCGACGGGGCGTCCCGCCTCGAACCGGACGCTCACGACCTCGGTCTGCACCTCGACGTCATCCCGCCAGGCGGCGACGCCCATGATCGGCTCGATAAGGTCCAGGCCGTGACTCAGCTCCTCGAGGAGCTTCGCCTCATGGGTGGCTCCCCAGATGTTGGCGTCGGTGCTGTACGCCTTCTCGGTGGCGTCGCGGTACGGGAACCCGCGGGCGACGAGCCACTCGCTCATCTCGGTGCGGCCGCCGAGCTCGTTCACGAAGTCGGCATCCAGCCACGGCTTGTAGACGCGCAGGCGCGGGTTTGCGAGCAGCCCATAGCGGTAGAACCGCTCGATGTCGTTGCCCTTGTAGGTGGAGCCGTCGCCCCAGATGTCGACGCCGTCTTCCTTCATCGCCCGCACCAGCAGCGTGCCCGTCACGGCGCGGCCGAGCGGGGTGGTGTTGAAGTAGGTCTTGCCGCCGGAGCGGATGTGGAACGCACCGCACTGCAGGGCGTTCAGGCCTTCCTCCACCAGGGCGCTCTTGGCATCGACCAGTCGGGCGATCTCGGCGCCGTACTGGGTGGCGCGGGCGGCGACCGAGTCGATGTCCGGCTCGTCGTACTGTCCGATGTCCGCGGTGTAGGTGCAGGGCACGGCACCCTTCTCCCGCATCCACGCAACAGCGCACGACGTGTCGAGCCCTCCGGAGAATGCGATGCCGACTCGTTCACCGACGGGAAGACTGCTCAGAACCTTAGACATACAGAAATTGTAGAGGGGATGCGGGGCCGGGCCCGCCGCGGGCAGCCCGGGAAGCGGGCGAGGTGGTCGCCGACGTGCCGCTGGAGCGGATCGACGACCACCGTCCGGGCACCGACCCGGCACCAGCCCGGTATCGGTGACGCCTAAATCGCGGGGGTGGCCTGCGCCGCCAGCCACTGCTCGAAGGTGGTCCCGAAGATCAGCGCGTCCGGCCCGGGTACCAGGGTGCGCTCGGACAGGATCGCCCCGAAGTACGGGGCGGCCGTGTCGACGACGACCTCGCGCGGGTCGCCGCGCAACTCGAGAGCCGCGCGGATGAGTACGTCGAGTCCGAGCTGGATGGGCCCGGCGACTTCAATGGTGCCGTTCAGCGGCGGGCCGACGGCGGTGCGACCGACGGCACCGGCCACGTCCTCGGCCGCGATGGGCTGGATGAGGGCGTGCGAGAGGCGCACGGTGTTTCCGGGCGCGGCCGACCAGTTGGCGGGTCGCCGGTTCGCTCGACTGCACGATCTCGGCGATCTGTTGATAGGGGTAGTCGAACGCCTCCCTCAGCACATACGCGGCACGTTCGGCCGGGGTGAGCTTTTCCAGCAGCAGCAACACCGCGTATTCGAGGGCCTCACCACGTTCCGCGCCAAGCTCGGGGTTGGCGCTGGTGTCGATCGGATCGGGCAGCCATGGCCCGATGTAGGTTTCGTGTCGTGCACGCGCAGACTGGGCCTGGTTCATCGACAGCCTGGTCGTGATCGTGGCCAGGAACGCCGGCGGTGTGTCCACAATGTGCCGGTCGGTCGCCTGCCAGCGGAGCCAGGTCTCCTGCACGATATCTTCGGCCTCCGCCACGCTGCCCAGCATGCGGTACGCGATCCCGAATAGCCGCGGTGGCACCATGCCGAACGTCTCCACGGCCCACCCGAGGTCACGCTGGTCTGCTTGCTCGTCCACGCATCCGCCTGTTCGAAGTAGTCATCCATGCCGGCCACCGCCGCACCCCGCCCGGGAGAACCGGTCGGTCATGTACTAAGACCGGGTGGCTTCGGGTTTTGTGACCGGATTCAGAGAATCGCCGGTGCCGCGGCGCAGTGATCGTTCTATGGTCAGCGCATGGAGTTGACCGATCTGCCCCGCTTGGCGGCTTGGCGGCGTGACGACGGCGACCGAGTCGGGGAGGGGCTGGTCGGTGGGCTACCGAATCGACCTCGACCGGCGCTGGCACACCCGGCGAGCGCTGGTGATCGCCACGACGATCTCGGGCGAGCGACGGGTGACCGTGCAGGCCACCGGCACCTACTGGACCGTCGACGGCCAAGCACGGCCCGATCTCGAGGGATGCGTCGACGTCGATGTCGAGTCGTCGAACGGAACGAACACTCTCCCCCTGCACCGGTTGCAGTTTGTTCCGGGCCAGCCGGTGCAGGTGGCGGCCGCGTTCGTGTCCGTCAACGACCTCAGCGTGCACCGACTCGAGCAGCGCTACACGCTCCGCAGCAGCACCCCGGTCGGGTCGACGTTCGACTACGAGTCGACCACCTTCGACTACGCCGGCGAGCTCAGATTCGACGCGGCCGGCCTCATCCTGGACTACCCAGGCAGCGCCGTGCGGGACCTCTGACCGCCTGGCGTGCTCCCACCTGACGAATACCGAGCCGATGCCCTGCCGAGAATCCGCGACAACGGGCTAGGCTGCGGCGGGACGCTCCATGCGTCCCATACTCTTGAAGACAGGATGCCCGGGGGCACCGAGAGGAGGCAACATGGTCGATCGAGCGGTAGCTGTCGGCGCTTGGGAGTCGCTGTTTCGGGCCCAGGTCGCCATCATGCGCAGCCTCGCCGAGGAGTTCCCTTCCCGCGAGATCTCGATGAACGAGTACGACGTCATGTTCAACCTGTCCCGCCAGCCGGAGCGGAGCATCCGTCTGCGGGAGCTCAACAAGCACGTGCTGCTCACCCAGCCCAGCGTCAGCCGTCTCGTCGACCGGCTGGCCTCCCGGGGGTACGTGCACAAGCACGCCGACCCCGATGACGGCCGCGGCGCAATCGTCGAACTGACCGACGCCGGCTATGCGCTGTTCCGACGGGTTGCCCTTGACCACATGTCGTCGATCACGACCCGCGTGGGCGACACGCTGAGCACCGACGAACTGCTGCAGCTCACCGCCCTCTGCGACCGCCTTCGACTGGGCCCGGACCAGCCGCTCTGAGTTGATCGGCACCGTTCACCGGTACCACTGTCTGGGCCACTGACCGGCCCATCTGGTGTTCGGCTTAAGCGGCGAGACAAGGGCCCTACCCCTCGCCCCGCCGTGGCACTCCCTTGCGGGGACTGCCTCCCCGGTCTGGCGACCCGAACGTTGCCTGGCCGGGAATCTATGTGCGGACGAACCGAGTGGACCGCAGCCGTGCTGCCGGTCCGACGCCGCCCCGTCGGCCTGCCTCGTTCGCGCAACGGAACTAAGGTTATCTCATTTTACCTCCGCGCCCGGCGCGCGAGTCTGCGGTCGGTGGCCCTGTCCATCCGGAGGGCGCGAGCGTAGCCTGCCCCTCAGGAGGTGGCGTCATGCGCGCAACAGAAAACGACCGCATCATCATTAGAGGCAAAACCGATACGACTGCCGACCGGCACGGTACGGTTCGCGAGGTCCGCGGCCAGGACGGAGAACCGCCGTATCTGGTCACGTTCGATGACGGACACGAATCCCTGGTGTTCCCAGGCTCCGATTTCATCATCGAGAAGGTGCACTGACCGGTGGCGCAGGCGCACATCTGTTGCCCGCGCGGACAAGTGCACCCGGCACACCGGGACCAATTGTCCGCACTGGGCACAGTTGGCCGGATTCACCTGGCGCCCCACGGCGGCGGCTACGCTCGAACATGACCACTGCCGCACTTCCCGCTCCCGCCGCCGACCTCGTCACGCGGCTACGACAGTGGCTGCCGCTCGGACCGGAGCAGGCGGCCCTGCGCGACGAGTACCTCTCGTTCGTCGGCGGTTCTCCGCACACGGCGCTGGCGCGGGACGGCGGCCCGGAGCACGTCACCGGAAGCTGCTTCGTCTTCACGCCCGACCTGGCGCGGGTCCTGCTCTGTTTCCACAAGAAGGGCCGGTTCTGGGTGCAGTTGGGCGGTCACGTCGAGCCCGTCGACGGGTCGGTGGCGGAGGCCGCGTACCGGGAGGCCCGGGAAGAGTGCGGCATCGACGACCTGTCCCCCATCGGCGCCCTACTCGACGTGGACCGGCACGGCCTGGGCGGCGGGTTCCGCTGCAGCGTGCACTGGGACGTGGGTTTTGCCGCGATCGCCCGGCCGGAGGCGGCGCCGGTGGCGAGCGCCGAGAGCGAGGATGTGGCTTGGTGGCCGGTGGCGGCGTTGCCGGAGAACGTGCCGCCGCAGTTTGGCCGCCGGTTGGCCGGCGTCCTCGCCGAACTGGCGCATCAACGCGCCTGACCAAGCAGCAGAAGCGCGGCGTCCGGGAAACAGAAAACCCCGCGATCTGTGCGATCGCGGGGTACTTCCCGGCTGTACGGCCGGTGATTCTCTGTGCGCCCGAAGGGATTCGAACCCCCAACCTTCTGATCCGTAGTCAGATGCTCTATCCGTTGAGCTACGGGCGCAGTGGTGACTCCTGCAGCGCAAACGCTCGAAGACAACTTGAAAACTATAGCAGCTATTCGTGGCCCTCCGATGCCAGGTTCGCCCGTCGGCGGTCCAATTCGACCAGCTGACGCTTGAGGGCCACCTGCCGGTACGACGTCTCCGCTAGTTCGGCCAGTTCCACCCAGTCGGTGTCGGGCGCGCCGAAGTCGATGGCGAGCCAGCCCGCGGGCCCGTAATACGGCGGGACGAAGAACCGCGGGTCCTGCACGAGGGCCCGTCGTTCCTCGGGGTCGGGCTTGAAGACGATGCTGTGCGGCCGGTCCATGCTGGCGCCGGCGGTGACGAAGATCTTCTTGCCGGCGCGGAAGGTGGGGCGGCCCCAGGCGAGCACCTCCACGGCCTCGGGCAAGACCAGGCACACCGCCCGCAGGCGGTCCAGCGCCGCATCCGGTTCGTCGAAGAGCAGCGGGTGCGCGGGGGTCATGCCCGCTCCTCGACGGCCGGCGCCGGTGCACCCGGTCTCGGCGCCGGGGCGCGGATGCCCAACCACGACACGATGCCCCCGGCGAACATCAGCGCGGCCACGACCACCATCGCGCGCTGGAAGCCGGCGACGTCCAGGGCCGAGCCGACGATGGTGCCGGTCATGGCGATGGCGACGAGGCCGGCCACCCGGGCCACGGCGTTGTTGACGGCCGAGCCGATTCCGGCCTGGCCGGGGTGGATGGAGCCGAGTACCGCGGACGTGAGCGGCGCCACCGTGATCGCCAGGCCCAGGCCCACCAGCAGGATGCCGGGCAAAACATGCAGCCAGAAGTCGACCGGTGGCACCGCGGTGAGCAGCAACAGGAACCCGGCGCCGGCCACGAACGGGCCGACGGTCATGAAGAGCCGCGGCCCGTGCCGGCCGGCCAGGGTGGCGAAGAAGATCATCATCACCGTCGCCGGGATCCCGGCGAACCCGGCGAGCGTGGCCGAGAACGCCGCCACCTGCTGCAGATACAGGGCGAAGAGGAAGAACCCGAGGTTGAGGGCGGCGTAAATGCCGACGGTGGCGAGGTTGCCCACGGCGAAGTTGCGCACGCGGAACAACCCGAGCGGCATCATCGGGTGCGGCGCGCGGGCCTCCCACCAGAGGTAGGCTGCGAACGCGAGCAATCCGACCGCCATGGGCAGGTAGACGACCGGACTCCCCCAGCCGAACCGGCCCTGCTCGATGAGAGCGAAGACCGGCCCGCCGAGCCCCAGCACGGCCAGACCGGCGCCGAGCAGGTCGATCCGGGCGCCCGCGACGGGCATGCTGGGTTCCTCCACCCGCCGCAGCAGGACCATGGTGACCGCGATCGGGATCACGTTGATGAAGAACACCAGCCGCCAGCTGGCCGCGTCCACGAGGACGCCGCCCAACAGCGGGCCGGCGATGCCGGCGGCCCCGGTCCAGCCGGTCCAGGCGCCAATGGCCTTGCCCTGCGCAACACCGCTGAACCGCGCCGTGATCAGGGCCAACGAGCTCGGCACCAGCAGCGCCGCCGCCACCCCCTGCAGCAGCCGGGCGACGACCAGCACCACGCCGGTGGGTGCCAGGCCGCAGGCCAGCGAGGTGATGCCGAACCAGAGCAGCCCCGCCCGCAGCACGCGCACCCGGCCGAAGGTGTCGGAGAGTGAGCCGGCGACGAGGATAAGCGCGCCCAGGCTGAGCAGGTAGCCGTCAACAACCCACTGTTGCAGTGCGAGCCCGCCGCCGAGGTCGCGGGAGATGGCCGGCAGCGCCACGTTGATGATCGAGCCGTCCAGGAATGCCACGAAGGACGCCAGGATGGCCACCACGAGGACGCGCCGCTGACTGGGGGTCATCCCGCTAGTCAACCCCACCACGGGCGTTGTACACCAGCACGTCGGCTTCGCCGTACTCGCGGAAGACCCGAAGTGCCTCGTCCCGACCGACGCCCTGCACCACGGTGATGCCTCTGGCCTCAAATTGCTCGGCCCAGTCCTCGCGCATGGGGCCCTCGTCGAAACCGGTGAGCGCCTCGAGCTCTGAACCCGAGCCGGCCACGACCAGGCGCCGCACGCCGGACCACATGGTTGCCCCGTAACACATGACGCACGGGCGCCAGTTGACCACCAGCTCCAGCGGCCGGGCCGGGTCGGCACCGAGGTCCCATGACCCTGTGGCCCGCTGCGCCAGGCCGAGAGCCATGATCTCGGCGTGCGCCCCGGCGATGCCGGAGGACAGCACCACGTTCACGCCCACCGACACCAGCTCCCCGGAGACGGCGTCGACGACGATCGCCGCGAACGGGCCGCCGTTGCCCTCGCGGAAATTCCGGTCGGCCAGCGAGTTGACCAGCGCCATCCGCTCGTCGAGGGTGGTTAGGGCCGTCGGGAGGCCCGGCATCAGGTCGGCCAGCCACCTCGGCAGCGACAGGGTGAATTCGGTCTCCATGGGGGCCTTTCGGTTGGGCGCCGCACCGCGCGGCCGCCGAGACCTCACAGCGTACGAGGCGGATGTTTCCAGCAGGTTAGCCGCGGGAGCCCGGAGCCCACAGCGCCCCGGATGGAGGCCGGAAGTCACTTTCGCTTGTGGCTTCGCGACAGATAGACCAGATTGGAGCCCGCAGCCACTTAAGACAACCCCGAGATCGCCCACGGCCCCTCGGCAGCGTGCGTTTACCCACCGACCTGGAGCCGCCCATGAGCGCACCGACCACCGTCCAGTCCTCGGTCGGTTTAGAGCGGTCCCGGGTTGCGGTGAGCGCAAGCTACGCCGCCCAGGGCTTTGGCTACGCCGTGGTTGTGACATCGCTACCCAACCTCAAGAGCCGGTATGCCATCGATGACACCGTGGTGTCTCTTATCGTGCTGCTGGTCTGTGTGGCGGCAGCCGGCGGCTCGGTGCTGGCCGACCGACTCGCCCTGCGCTGGGGCAGCCGGGTGGCGCTGGTAGTGGGCCTGCTGCTCAAGGCGGTCGCGCTGCCCCTGATCGCCTCGCCGGTGGGTCTGCCGGAATTCATCGCTGCGTTCGCGATCTACGGGGTGGGCCTGGGAATCGTCGACGCCGGCGGCGCCATGCAGGGAGTTCTCGTGCAGCAACGAGCGGGGGTGTCGGTGATGGCCGGTTTCTTCGCCTGGTACACCGGCGCCGCGATCCTGGGCGCCCTGCTGGTGTCGGCCGTCGCCGGCACCGCCAGCAACGCGAGCATCGCCCTGGTGGCGGGCGCCGCTGTGGCCCTGGGCGTCGCGATCCTCGGCGTGCGCGGATTCGACCCGCGACTGACCAGAGTGCCCGCTCCGGATGCGGCTCCGCAAGGCAAGCTCCCCCACCGCGGCATCGCCCTGTTCGGCACCGTGGTGCTCGCGGCGTTCGTGGTCGACTCCGCGGTGAGCACCTGGAGCACCGTGTACCTGCACGACGTGCTGCTCTCCGGCGCCGTGATCGCCCCGCTCGGCTACGCCGCGTACCAGGCCGCCATCCTGGTCACCCGCATCGGCGCCGACGTGCTGGTGCGCCGGTACGGGCGCACGGTCGTCGCCGTCTGCACCACCGTCCTCGCCATCGTCGGCTGTCTTGTCGTCGCGACACTGCCCTCCGCCGGAGCGGCCGTTGCCGGCTTCGCCCTCGCCGGCTTCGGGGTGGGCGCCCTGGTGCCACTGGCGTTCAGCGCGGCCGGCGAGTTGCACGAGGCCCGCAGCGACGAGGTGATCGCCAGGGTGAACCTGTTCAACTACGCCGGAGCCGTGCTCGGCGCCGTCCTGGTCGGCCTGCTCGCCGACTCCACCGGGCTCGCCGCCGCCTTCCTGTTGCCGGCGGCACTGCTCGTCCCCGTGCTGTTCCTGGCTCACCGCTTCGGGTCACGCCGGCCCGCCCGCGCCTGAGTCGTTCCTGTGCGAGCTTCCGGCCTTCGTTTCCGAAACGAAGGCCGGAAGTCTGCAAACGAACACGAATGACCTCAGTCACGGCGCATCCGTACCGGGCTAGACGGGGTCGGGGGCCGGTGATTGACTGCCCTCATGGCGACGACGCGGAACACCCAGGCCTCGTTCGAGTACCACGGCCTGCGCGCCCTCTTCATCAACTGCACCCTCAAGCGCAGCCCCGTGATCAGCAACACCGAGGGCATCATCGGCCTCAGCGCCAACCTCATGCGCGCGCAGGGCGTGCACGTCGAGGAGATCCGCGCCGTCGACCACGACATCGCCACCGGCGTGTATCCCGACATGACCGAGCACGGCTGGGCGACGGATGCCTGGCCGGCATTGTTCGACAAGGTCGCCGCCGCCGACATCCTGGTGATCGGCGGGCCGATCTGGCTCGGTGACAACAGCTCAGTCACCAAGCGGGTCATCGAGCGGTTGTATGCAATGTCGGGCGAGTACAACGACGAGGGCCAGTACATCTACTACGGCAAGGTGGGCGGGGCCATCATCACCGGCAACGAGGACGGCGTGAAGCACTGCTCCTCCAACGTGCTCTACAGCCTGCAACACATCGGCTACACGATCCCACCCGCCGCGGATGCCGGCTGGATCGGCGAGATCGGTCCGGGCCCCAGCTACCTCGATCCTGGATCGGGCGGCCCCGAAAACGAGTTCACCAACCGCAACACCACCTTCATGACCTGGAACCTGATGCACCTGGCGGCGATCCTCAAGGTCAACCGGGGCATCCCCGCCTACGGCAACCTGCGCGAAGCCTGGGACGCCGGCGAGAGGTTCGGGTTCGAACCGAATCCGTGAGGACCGCTACGAGACGAGAAGGCCCGGAGCACCCGATCCGGGGCAGGAGGGAAACACCATGTTCCGCCCTCTGCCGGAGAACGTCCCGGCGAAACAAACACCAACCGCAACCCGGTCCTGGCCGCTCCAGGTGCGCGTGACCGGCGGTCTGGTGCGCGGCAGCCGCCCCGACGCAGGGGTGCAAACCTGGCGCGGAATTCCCTACGCCGCCCCACCGGTGGGCCAGCTGCGGTTCCGGGCACCGCAACCGGTGATCCCCTGGACGGGCGTGCGCGACGCCAGCGCCTACGGCCCCGTCGCCCCGCAAGACCGCGGCACCCAATTCAAGGGGGTCGACCGCCGCACCCGGATGGGCGAGGACTGCCTCACCCTGAACGTGCAACGACCCACCGCCCGACCGGGCGCCACCGACCTGCCGGTGATGGTCTTCATCCACGGCGGCGGGTACACCTCCGGATGCTCGCAGGATTTCACGGATCGCAGCCGCACCATCGTGCAGAGCGGCCAGACCATCTACGTCGCCCTCAATTATCGGCTGGGCGCCCTCGGCTACCTCGACTTCAGCCGATTCAGTACCCGCAGCCGCCGCTTCGAGAGCAACCTCGGGTTGCGCGACCAGGTCACGGCCCTGGAATGGGTGCGGGACAACATCCGCGCGTTCGGCGGCGACCCCGACAACGTCACCGTGGCCGGCGAGTCCGCCGGCGGCAACGCCGTGGTCACGTTGCTCGCGACGCCCGCGGCCGGCGGCCTGTTCGCCCGGGCGATCGCCCAGAGCCCGCCGTCGAACGCCGCATACTCACCCGCGCTCGCCGGTCGTTGGGCAGCCGATTTTGTCAAGGTACTGCGGCAGGGCCGCGGGACGGAGCTCGCCGGCGGACGGCGGCCCGCCGCCGAACTGCTCGCCACTGCTCCCTGGCCCGCTCTGGTGCGTGCCGCTGTGGTGCTGCAGCGGCGCACTCCGGATGTCGACCCGGGAACCTTCTGTATGGCCCCCGTCGTCGACGGGGATTTCCTGCCCGAGCGCCCGCTGGACGCCTTCCGGCGGGGCCACGCCCATCCGCTGCCGCTGATCATCGGCACCAACGACCGGGAGGGCTCGCTGTTCCGCGGCCGGATCGACATCCTGCCCCGGTCTATCCAGCGCATCCAGTCACTGTTCGACGAGGCCCCACCCGGCTCGCACGACGGCATGCGGCTGGTGTACTCGGCGCTGCCGGCGCTGCGTGCCGAAGTGGATTTCGGCGCCGACTACGCGTTTTGGTTTCCCAGCGTGCAGGTCGCCGAGTTGCACTCGCGGTCGGCACCGGTGTACCTCTACCGCTTCGACCTGGCCCCCCGGCTGCTGCGCCTCCTCGGCTACGATGCCACCCACGGTCTCGAGCTGCTCGCCCTCTCCACGTCGGCCGCTGACCGCCAATTACGCCGGCTCACGGCCCTGGGCGGGCGGGAGAGCTTTCTGCGTACCGGCGACCGGATGCGCACGCATTGGTTGCGTTTCATGGCCACCGGCCTGACCGGGCCGGGCTGGCCGGTCTACACCGAGCAGGACCGCCTGACGTTGATCTTCGACGAGGAGGATCGGGTGGAATCAGATCCTCGCGGCGACCGGCGGCTGGCGTGGCTGCAGTTCCTGCCTGACCTGTAGCCGATACCGGTCGATCCGGGCCGGCCTCAGCGGCCGCCCACGATGTCGCCGGCGTTCGCGCCGACCCACCGCACCAGCGGGAGCAGGTGCGCGGCGAGGTCGTGCCCGCGGCCGGTGAGGCTGTAGTCCACCCGCGGCGGGATGGTCGGCTGCGCGTCCCGGTGCACGAGGCCGTCGGCCTCGAGGGCGCGCAGGGTCTGCGCGAGCATCTTCTCGCTGATGCCCTCGATGCCCCGGCGCAGCTCGCCCCAGCGCAGGCTGGTCTCCGACAGCGCCACAAGAACCAGCACGCCCCACTTGCTGGTGACATGGTCGAGCACCACCCGGCTGGCGCATCCGGCCGCGAAGACGTTTGCTGCCGGCGTTCCGTCCAGGGCCGGTGCGGCGTCGCCGACGAGCCGGGCAAGGCGGTCGCGCACGGCCGCATCGGCGGCGGGCTGGGAAGCGGCGGCGGGCATGGTAGCGGTCATGGCAGGAGCTTACCAAAAAGTGGGTACCTTCGGTTGGGAAGTAACTGCGGACTTGGTGGGTTACACCCCCAGAAGGCACGCGAACGCGCGCCACGAAGGGAACCATCAATGTCTATCGTCGTCACCGGAGCCACCGGCCAGCTGGGTCACCTCATCGTCGAGCACCTGATCAACCGCGGCGTCGCCCCGGCTGAGATCACCGCCGTGGGCCGCAACACCGCACGCCTGGCCGACCTGGCCGCGAGGGGTGTGCGCACCGCGGTCATCGACTACACCGACCCGGCCAGCCTCGCAGCAGCGTTCACCGGCGCCGACGTGCTGATGCTGGTCTCCGGCAGCGAGGTTGGCCAGCGCGTCGCCCAGCACACCAACGCCATCACCGCCGCGATCGCCGCGGGTATTGGCCGGATCGTCTACACGAGTGCCCCGAAGGCGGATACCTCCGAGCTGATCCTGGCGCCGGAGCACAAGGCCACCGAGGAGGCCCTGCATGCGTCCGGGGTGCCCGTCACGGTCCTGCGCAACGGTTGGTACACCGAGAACTACGCCGCCGCCGTGCAGCAGGCCCGCGACAACGGCGTCTACCTCACCAGCGCGGGCGGTGGCCGGGTGGCCAGCGCCTCGCGTACCGACTATGCCGAAGCCGCCGCCGTGGTGCTCACCACTCCCGGCCATGAGAACGTCACCTACGAGCTGGCCGGCGACGTGGCCTGGACCGGCACTGACATGGCAGCCGCCCTGACCGAGGTCGTCGGGCGTCCCGTCGTGTTCAGCGCCGTGTCCCCCGACGAGCACACCGCCATCCTCACCGGCGCTGGCCTGGACGGCGGCACCGTCGGCTTCGTCGTCGCTCTCGACGGCAACACCCGGGACGGTCTGCTGGCGGGCGGCAGCACCGAGCTGGCCACCCTCATCGGTCGCCCCACCACTCCGCTGATCGAGGGCCTGCGCGCGATCGCCTAGCCCACCACGCGTCGCGGCTCGCTGCGCCCCCGCCCGCTCCACGCGGCGGGGGCGCAGGCGTTGAGCCTGCGGAAGGGCTCGGCTACGCTGTACGAATCATCGGAGGGAGATCATGAAGCCACTTTCTGCGACCGAAATCCGCGATTCCGTCGTCAATGCCACCGCCGACGAGATTGCCCGGATGCCACTGCCGGGCCTGCACGAGACGATCTGGGCAGAGCGTGAGTACCTGGGCTGGCGCGACCCCCAGTCACCGCAGCGCGGCTACATCGTCTATTGGCGCGGCGACACCCCGGTGGGCATGGTGCTCCGAGCCGCGAGTCGCGAGCCGGGACGGTCGATGTCCGCGTTCTGCTCACTCTGCCGCACACAACAGCCGGCGCACCAGGTCAGCCTATTCAGCGTGCCCAAGGCCGGCCAGGCCGGCCGGGATGGCAACACCGTCGGCACCTACATCTGTTCCGACCTGGCGTGCTCCACGCTGATCCGCATCCTGCCGCCGCCGTCGCAGATGCAGCCGAACCCCGCCGAGATGGTCGTCACCCGGGGCGCCGGGCTGCTCGAGCGCCTCGAGGGTTTCACCAATGAGGTGCTTAAACCCGCAGATTGATGAATGTCACGCTTTCGGGGGGTGGGGCGCTAGATTGAGATCAGCCCGGTGATGGCGCGGAGGACTATGGGGGCAGGGGGTGCGCGCATGACACGCACGACCCGGCGCCCCGGTGTGGGCTATCGGCCCGGGCTTTTCGACGCCGCAGATTCGGCCGGGATTCTCCTCGGGGCCGCGCAATTCGGTTTCGGACTGCCCCTCTTCCTCTATGCGGGCTACGAAATCCTGCAGAGCGGTTCGCCGAACGGCGTGCTTCTTGTCGCCGGCGCGGCCCTACTCGCCACCGGCGTGCTCACCACCGTCTTGCGCCACCGGATGCGCGTACCGCTGCGCCACCTGGCCCTGTGCTGGATCGGGGGCATCGGCCTCCTCTGCCAGGCGGCCACCGGCGGCGAGCCGATCACGTTCACCTTCGCGTGGACGCCGAGCCTGCTCGCCCTGATCGCCTTCGCGGTGATCCCCGCGGCCCAATCGCTGTTCTACCCGATGATCTTCATCCCGCTCGCTCTCATCACGCTCGCCATGCACCCCAACGCCAGCCCGGCCGACGTGGCCATGTCGGCGCTGCTCATGCTGGCGACGGGTCTGGGCCTGACCTGGTTCGCCAGGAGCGCCCTCCTCGCAGAAACCGACGAACTCACCGGTATCCCCAACTTCGCCGGGTTCGAGCAGGTGCTCAGCGCCGCCATGCGGGACGCCGCTCTCGACGAGCCGCTGTCGCTGGTACGGCTGGATATCAACGAATTCGCGCTGGTGAACCGGCAGGCCGGCCTGGCGGGCGGCGATGCGGCCATGGTGGCCTTCGTCGCAGGAGTCACCGCGGCGCTGCCCGCCCGGGCCACGATGGGCCGGATGGAGGGCGACGCGTTCGCCATCCTGCTGCCCTCGCAGACCGCCGCCGAGGCGCGTGACCTACTGGAGCGCGTGCAAGGTCAGGTGGCCGGGTTCTCGGCCGGCATCTCCGCGCGGGAGGGCGACGAATCCCAGAGCGAGTTTTTCGGCCGGGCCGGCAAGGCCCTCTTCGAAGCGCAACGAGTGGGCCGCGGCAGGGTCATCACCCACGGCGGCTACTACGCGTCCCCGGCCGCCGTGCGCGATGGGCTGCGGAACGACGAGTTCTTCCTGCGCTTCCAACCGGTGGTCGACCTGGCCACCGGAGCCGCCGTGGGGGCCGAAGCCCTGGTGCGCTGGCAGCACCCCACCCGCGGCCTCGTGCCACCGTCCGAGTTCATCCCGCTGTGCGAGGCGAGCGGCTCGATCCAGGTCCTCGGGCGCTGGATCGTGCACGAGTCGATCGCCGCTGCCGCAACCTGGCGCCGGCGGCGCCGGTGGGATCGCGAACCGGTCAGCGTGTCCATCAACGCGTCGGCCCGGGAGTTGGCCACCACCGGCTACGGCGGGTTCGTCCTTGCCGAATGCGCCGAGACGGGCTTGCCGCCCGCCCTGGTGCGCATCGAGGTCACCGAGACCGACTTCGGCTCCGACGTGGCGGCCGTGCGCGACAACATCCGGGTGCTGCGCGACGCCGGCGTGCTCATTTCGATGGATGACTTCGGCACCGGGCACTCGAGCCTGTCCCGGCTCACCGAGATCGACCTCGACGTGATCAAGATCGACCAGTCCTTCGTCGCCGTCATCGATGAGGACCGTGATTCGCCGGTCGCCGATCTCACCATCAAGATGGCCGCGTCGCTGGGCCTTGTCGTCATCGCGGAGGGCGTCGAAACCGAGGTGCAGGCCCAGTGGTTGCGCGAACGGGGCTGCCGGTACGCGCAGGGATACCTGTATTCGCGCCCGGTGCCCTCCGACGATTTCGTCACCGCCTACCTCGACACGCGGTCGAGCTCGCTGCCCTGACGTGGTGGCAGGGGCACCAGGGCGACCTCGCGGAGCACGCCGGCATCGGCGATGGCGGTGAGGTAGGTGCCTGCGGGCTGGCGACGACGGTCGGTGGGCGAGCCGGGGTTCAGCAGCCGCATCCCGCCCGGTGACACCGTGTCCCACGGGATGTGGCTGTGCCCGAAAACGAGGACGTCGGTGTCGGGGAAGGCGGCGTCGGCACGCGCCTCCCGGCCCGTGGCGGCGCCGGTCTCGTGGATCATGGCGAACCGGATGCCCTCGATGGTTTCGGTGGCGATCTCCGGCAGGACCGCCCGCAACTCCTGGCCGTCGTTGTTGCCGTACACGCCCAGCAGCGCCCGGGCCCGCCGGGAGAGCTCGTCATGCAGCGCCAGGTTCACCCAGTCCCCGGCGTGCAGCACCAGGTCGGCGCTCTCCACGGCCTGCCAGAGCTGCTCCGGCAGCTGCCGGGCCCGCCGGGGAACGTGGGTGTCGGACATCAGCAGCAGTCGGGTAGCCATGCCCCATTCTGACGCGCCTACCCCCGCCGTCGCCGCGGGGATAGATTCGCAGCGTGGCCGACCGGTTCAACACCTCAGCTGACATGCGCGACGCCGTCTTCTTCGACGGCTCGTCGTCTCACGCGCGTTACTCCAGGTTCTGGATGCTGCTGGTGCTTGCCTCGATCATCGCCTCGGCGGGCATCGTGGGCGACTCGACGGCCACCGTCATCGGCGCCATGATCGTGGCTCCCCTGATGACCCCGATCCTCGGGACCATGCCCGCGACGGTGCTGGGCGACAGGTCGAATCTCGTGAGGTCACTGCTGCTCGTGCTTGGCGGTGCCGCGGCGGCCGTGCTGATCGGTTTCGCGGTCGGGCTCCTCGTGCAGTCACCGGTGCTGGCCGGCACCAACGCCCAGGTGGCCGCCCGGGTGAGCCCGCGGCTGATCGACCTGCTGGCGGCGCTCGGCACCGGCGTGGTCGGCTCGGTCGCGCTGGTGCGCCGAGACATCTCCGATACGCTGCCCGGAGTCGCGATCGCGATCTCCCTCGTGCCGCCGCTCTGCGTGGCCGGCCTCGTGCTCGAATCGGGTTCGGTCGCCCAGTTCCTCGGCGCCCTGCTGTTGTTCGTCACCAATGTCGTCACGATCCTCGGCACCGGCATCGTGGTGAGGTCGGTCTACGGCGTGAGCCGGCTCATTCGCCGGCGAGCGCCGGGCGACCACAGCACACCGAGCCTGCTGGCCCCGGCGGCTCTGCTCGCCGGCATGCTGGTGCTCATCGGCATCCCGTCACCTTCACCAGCGTCACCGTCACCGCGCAGAGCAACCTGGAAGGCGCTGTGCACGCCGTGGGCCAGGACTGGGCCGCCGATGTGGGCTGGTCGGTCACGGGCGTATCGACGCAGGGCGCCGAGGTGCTCCTGCACGTGCAGGGCACCCCGCCGATCCCCGGCACCGCCGACCTGGAAACGGCACTGGCCGACGCCGGCATCGACCCCGACAGAGTCACCGTCGGCCTGACCCCGGTGAATATCGTCGAGCTCTCGACTGTGCCATGAGACGGCGAACGTACACGAGGGCGCCCCGACCGGGCATGGAAAAACCCGCCAGGTCGAGGTGACCTGGCGGGTTTTTTCGAAGTGCGGAGACGGAGGGATTTGAACCCTCGGTGCCCTGTGAAGGGCACTCCACCTTAGCAGGGTGGTGCACTAAGCCGGGCTATGCGACGTCTCCCGAGCGAGAGCTTTCGCAAACGCACATCCACCATACTAACCGCACCGCGGCATCCAATTGCACATCGGTCGATCGGATGCCACGGTGCGATCGCTTACTGGTTCTCCAGGGCCCGGCCGGCCGAGCAAGTGAGTTCTGAGGCGTCCTGACCGAAGACGTTCGACGACAGGGCCCCCTCAGTGGCGGCCGGGTCGACCGGTGCGGCGGGGTCGACGGGTGCGGCGGGGTCGACCGGCTCCTCGACGGGACCCACCGACGTGAAGTCGGCCTCACCGGGAGCAAGGGTCGGAGAGACATCGTTGTTGATGTCCTCGATGAGATCCGCAGCGGCGATCTCGTCCGGCGCGACTCCGCCGTCGACGTAATTGACCGGGTACTGCACGAAAACGACCTTCTCGAGCGGGATGTCCTTGAGGGCCATGGCGATGGACACCATGGTGTCCATGCTCTGCAGCGACGTGGACAGTTCCATGTTGTCGACGGCGGCCTTGGCGATGGAGTAGAGCTTGATCGGGTCGCTCAGCGTCTCAGCGCTCTTCAGGGTGCGCACGAGTGAGGACAGGAAGACCTGCTGGTTGCTGATACGGCCGAGGTCGCTGCCGTCGCCGACGCCATACCGGGTGCGCAGGAACTGCAACGCCTCAAGGCCCTTGAGTTCGTGTTCACCGGCCGCGAGGTCGAGGTCGGTGTGCTCGTCGACAATTGGTTCGGCGATGCAGACCGGCACGCCGCCGACGGCCTCGGACATCGCCGCGACGCCGTTGAACTGGATCAGGGAGGCGTACGGGATGGAGAGTCCGGTGAGCGCCTCGACCGTCGATACCGTGCAGGACAGGCCACCGTAGTTGAGCGTGGTGTTGATCTTCTGGCTACTCATGGCGGAGTAGGTCTCGCCCTCGGGGCCGGTGCATTCGGGAATGGCCACGAATGTGTCGCGGGGAAAGCTGATCACGGTGGCGCTGCTGTGGTCCTCCGCGATGTGCATGAGCATTGTCACGTCGTTGAGAACGGCGGTCTCCACCTCGGGGTCGCCGTAGCCGTCGCCCTGGCCGACCCGGCTGTCGCTGCCGACCAGCAGCAGGTTGGCGCCGCCATCGATCGAATCGATCTGCGGGATGGGACCGTCGGTTTCGTTGTCGAGGACCACGCCCTCCTTGATGCTCGAGGCGACGTTGAGGGTGGCGAGGGCCGCGACAGACACTCCACTGACCATGACCACGGCGAGGGCCGCGGCGAGCACCTTGGCGACGTTGGCGAATGCGTTGGAGCGCTTGAGCCGTCCGTGTCGGGCGATCGGGCTGATCTGCTTCGATCGTTTCGAGCGGGGGCGCAATTGGTCGCTCACGCAGATCCTTTCGTCGTTATGCAGATACAACGCCTCACGGCGCGGAGGGCGTGGGATTCGAACCCACGAGACATTTCTGCCCACCAGTTTTCAAGACTGGCTCCATCGGCCGCTCGGACAGCCCTCCCGTGTTCGATGCTGGGCCGCTTAGTGACAGGCGGGATCAAACTTCGAACTGCGCCCGATCTTAGCCGATCACGGAATGTGCAGCCTGACACTGTTATCTGGCAAGGTCCTGCATGGGGATCGGCGAGCGTGCTAGAGGCTGCTCAACACCACGGCGAGGCCATCGTCGTAGACACTCACGGTGAGTTCGCTGGCCGCTTCGAGCACGTCCTCAGGGGACTGGCCCATGGCGACGCCGCGCCCCTGAGCGCCCGCCCAGAGCAGCATGTCGATGTCGTTGCGGCCGTCGCCGACGGCCATCACCCGGCTGCGCGGGATGCCGAGTTCGGCCCGCACCCGCTCCATGGCGGTGGCCTTGTTCACGCCGTCGGGAGCGATGTCGAGCCAGGCGGTCCAGCCGATGGCGTAGCTGACCCGGTTGAGGCCCATCTGCTCGACGACCTCGAGGAAGTCGTCCATGTCGTGGTCGGGCGACACCACGACGACGCGGGTGGCGTCGCGGTTCAGCAGCTCGTCGAAGTCGACGTGCTCGCTGTCGATACCGATGGTGGCGTCCGGGAACGGTTCGGTGTATCGGTAGTAACCGTGCTCGTCTTCGACCGCGTAGCGGGCGTTGGTCAGGTGCGACCGGATGGAGAGCAGCACCTCGCTGGGGTTGAAGGTTTCGACCCATTCGCGCCGGTAGCCCATCGGCGCATCCGCGTCCCGGTGCAGGGTGATGGCGCCGTTGGAGCAGACGAGGAAGCGCGGCGTGATACCGAGCCGGTCGAGCACCGGCAGGGTGGCGGCGGCGCTTCGGCCGGTGGCGAGCATGATCTCGTGGCCGGCATCCGAGACTCGGTGGATTTGCCGGATGACGGCGTCACTGATGGTGCCGTCTTCGTGCAGGGTGGTGCCGTCGATGTCGAGGGCGATCAGCCAGGGAGCGTCGGTGAGGACGGTCATCGCAGCGGTGTGAGCACGTCGAGCCCGCCGAGGTACGGTCGCAGCGCCTCCGGCACGAGAACCGAGCCGTCCGCCTGCTGGTGCGTCTCCAGAATGGCGACGATCCAGCGAGTGGTGGCGAGGGTGCCGTTGAGGGTGGCGACCGGTGCCGTCTTTCCGGACTCCGTGCGGTAGCGGATGTCGAGGCGCCGCGCCTGGAACGTCGTGCAGTTACTGGTGCTGGTGAGCTCGCGGTAGGCGTTCTGGGTGGGCACCCAGGCCTCGATGTCGTACTTCCGGGCGGCACTGGAACCCAGATCCCCGGCGGCGACGTCGATCACGCGGTAACTCAGGCCGAGGGCCTGCAGCATGTTCTCCTGCAGCGCCACCAGGCGGTCGTGCTCGGCTTCGGCGTTCTCGGGCAGCACATAGGTGAACATCTCGAGCTTGTTGAACTGGTGCACCCGGATGATGCCGCGGGTGTCCCGGCCGCCCGAGCCCGCTTCGCGGCGGTAGCAGGTGGACCAGCCGGCGTAGCGCAGCGGCCCGTCGGTGAGGTCGAGGATCTCGTCGCTGTGATACCCGGCGAGGGCGACCTCGCTGGTGCCGGTGAGATAGAGGTCATCGGCGGGCAGGTGGTAGATCTCGTCGGCGTGTTCGCCGAGGAAGCCGGTACCGTCCATGATCTCCGGCCGCACCAGGGTGGGGGTGATCATGGGGATGAAGTCGGCCGCGAGGGCGTGGTCGAGTGCCATGTTCATCAGCGCGATCTCGAGCCTGGCGCCGATGCCGCGCAGGAAGTAGAACCGGGCGCCGGACACCTTGGCGCCGCGCGCCATGTCGATGGCGCCGAGCATCTCGCCCAGTTCGAGGTGGTCGCGGGCTTCGAAGTCGAAAGTGGGGATCGAACCGTGAGTGCGCAGGGTGGTGAAGTTGTCTTCGCCGCCGGCGGGCACGCCGGCGATGATCGGGTTCGCGAGACTGCGCATCACCGTGGTGAACCGGGCCTCGGCCTCCGCGGCGACGGCGCCGGCCGCCTTGACCTCGGCGGCGAGGGCCTGCGCCTGGGCGACGAGGGCCTTCTTCTCGGCGGGTGGGGCCTGAGCGACCGTCTTGCCGAAGGCGTTCTGCGACGCGCGCAGCGCTTCGAAGCTCGTGATGGCGGACCGACGCTCGGCGTCGGCGGCCAGCGCCGCGTCGACGGCGTCGACGGAATCGCCTCGCGCCTCCTGCGATCGCTTGACGAGGTCGGGATTTTCGCGTAGCAGCACCGGATCAATCACCCGGTTAGTCTACAAGCGCGCTCTGGCCTGCCTTGCTAGCCTGTGCGGGTGCAGCCCTCCTATTCGGCCCCCAGCGACGACACCCCAGCCGAGCGTCGGGCCGCGGTGGTCTACAACCCGGTGAAAACGGATGTCGCCCGGTTGAGCGCCGGCGTGATCGCCGCCGCTGCGGCGGCCGGCTGGGGCGAGACGCTCTGGTTCGAGACGTCGGTGGCGGACCCCGGGCAGCGGGTGACCCGCCGGGCCCTGCGCCACGGCGTCGACCTGGTGCTCGTGGCAGGCGGAGACGGGACCGTGCGCGCGGTGGCAGAATCCCTGCGAGGGGAGGAGGTGCCGCTGGGCGTGCTGCCGGTGGGCACCGGGAATCTGCTGGCCCGAAACCTGCAACTGCCCCTGAACAGCCTCGAGGACGCGATCGACATCGCCTTCACCGGCGACACCCGGGCGATCGACCTCGGCGTCGCGTCGGTGACCTACCCGGACGAGCGGATCGATGACCATGTCTTCCTGGTCATGGCCGGCCTCGGTCTGGACGCCCAGATGATCGCCACCACCCGTCCCGACCTGAAGAAGCAGGTGGGCTGGCTGGCATATGTGGATGCCGGGATGCGGGCCCTTCCCAAGGCGGAACCGTTCCGGATTCGCTACAACCTGGGCACCCGCAGCGAGCACCAGGCGCAGGTGAGCACCATCCTGATCGCCAATTGCGGCCTGCTGCCGGGCAACATCCAATTCCTGCCCGACGCCCTCATCGACGACGGAATCCTCGACATCGCGGTGCTGCAGCCCAAGGGCTTCCTCGGCTGGCTGAAGATCTGGCGACGGGTCACCTGGCAGAACGGCGTGCTGCGCCGCTCAGCGGTGGGCCGGCGCATCATCGAGTTCACCGAGGAAGACAACGAACGGTCGATGACCACCCTGCTGGGCACGGACATCCGGATCGTGCCGGAGAAGCCGCAGGAGTTCGAGCTGGACGGCGACGAGTTCGGGCTGGTGAAGAGCGTGTTCCTGCGGGCGGATGCCGGGGCGCTGCTGGTGCGGGTGCCGACCCGCCGGCCGGTGACGACGGGCTGATCCCGTCAGACCGTCGGCGCCGCGCGACGGCGCACCCGCCAGGCCGACGCATGCCAGAACAACAGGCCGGCGATGATGATCAGGCCCGATGTGAGCAGCGACGGCGACGCCATGTAACTCAGCTGCTGCAATTGCATCTCGAGGGGCACCTGGCCGGTTCCCGAGTACGACGCGTTGCTGAACATGCTCGACACGGCCTGCCACTGCAGCGTCAGCGCGCCGCCCAGGAGGAGCAGCCCGATCGCCCAGAGCAGGGCGATGAACGGGTTCCACCTGGATGGCTCGAGCTCGTCCTGGAACACTTCGGTGTCGAAGGCGAGGTCGTCGAACGAATTCGCTTCGACGTCCGGGTCGCCGTCAGCCGCGGCGATGGCGGGAGAGACCACCGGCGCCGCCGGGCCGCCGACGAGGCGCGGCCCGGCCGGAGCAGGTGCGCCGGCGCCGGGTGCGTAGCCACGCTGGAACCTGGCGTCGTGGCGCGGGTCGAAGGCCGGTGACTCGGTTCCCCCTGGCCCGGTCACGCCGTCGGCTCCCCCGACACCAGGCCGCGCAACCAGTCCCTGGCTTCGATGAAGACCTCGTCGTCATACCGGGAGGTGAACTCGTTGGGCTGCCGGTCGGCCCGGGGATACGAGCCGAGGAAGATCACCTTGGGGCTGAACCTTCGCAGGCCCAGCAACGCATCCGCGACGCGTTCGTCGGAGATGTGGCCGTCGGCGTCGATCACGAACCGGTAGCGGCCGAGGGCATCGCCGATCGGCCGGGACTGGATCAGGCTCAGGTTGACACCGCGGGTGGCGAACTGCTCGAGCAGTTCGAGCAGGGCGCCGGCGTGGTCTTCGGGCAGCTCCACGATCACGCTGGTCTTGTCGGCGCCGGTGGGCGCGGGGATGACCGTGGTGCGGCCCACCAGCACGAACCGGGTCACCGCGTTGGGGTTGTCGCCGATGTCGCGGGCCAGCACCGTGAGGTCGTGGTGCTTCTCGATGCCCGGCGGCGCCACCGCGGCATCCGCCGGGCCGCCCGGTTCGAACAGGGCGGCCGCGGCGGCGACGTTGCTGGAGGAGGGGATGTGGCCGTGCCGGGGCAGGGTGGTCTCGAGCCAGCTGCGGCACTGGGCATACGCCACCGGGTGCGCGTTGACGATTTTGACGTCGTCGAGGGTCGTGCCGGGCCGGGCGACGAGGACGAAGTTGACCGGCACCAGGTACTCGCCGATGATGCGCAGGTTCGGAACGCTCGCCAGCGCATCCTGGGTGGCACTGACCCCGCCGTCGACGGAGTTCTCAATCGCGATCATCGCGGCCACGCTGCGGCCGCTCACGACATCGGCGAACGCCTCGCCCACGTTGTTGACGGCCCGCCATGGCAGGCCCTGGGCCTCCGGCACCTGCGTGAGGGCGGCCTCCGTGAAGGTTCCCGCCGGGCCGAGGAAGCTGTAGTGCACATCGGGAGTCTCTGGCATGGCTCACAGCCTAGTTGGAGTGCAAGACTGGGGACCATGAGCGAACGAGCAGGCACCCCGGCCCAAAAATCCGATTTGATCGACGTTGAGGCCCTCATCAGGGCCTATTACGACCTCAAACCGGATGTCTCGGTGACCGCCCAGAAGGTCGTCTTCGGTACCTCAGGCCACCGCGGCAGCTCGTTGAACACCGCCTTCAACGAGAACCACATCCTGGCGACC
Source organism: Cryobacterium sp. (assembly GCF_025463825.1). GTDB lineage: Bacteria > Actinomycetota > Actinomycetes > Actinomycetales > Microbacteriaceae > Cryobacterium. Next base: position 5,398 of record NZ_JAODBG010000025.1, on the reverse strand, counting down.
ACGCAGGCGATCGTGGAGTACCGCACCGGCCAGGGCATCACCGGTCCGCTGTTCATCGGCGCGGACACCCACGCGCTCAGCGCCCCGGCCACCACGAGCGCCCTCGAGGTGCTGGTCGGCAACGGTGTGCGCGTCCTGGTCGACGAGTTCGGCGACTTCGTGCCGACCCCGGCGCTGTCCCACGCGATCCTGGCCTACAACCGGGCCGGCAACGACGACCAGGCCGACGGCATCGTCGTCACCCCCAGCCACAACCCGCCCGCGGACGGCGGCTTCAAGTACAACCCGCCGCACGGCGGACCGGCCGACAGCGACGCCACTTCCTGGATCGCCAACCGCGCCAACGAGATCATCGCCGATGACATGCGCGCGGTCCTGGCGGCCGAGCCCAGCGCCGTGGAGACCTACGACTTCCGTGGCAATTACGTCGCCGACCTTGAGAACATCATCGACATGAAGGCCATCAAGGCCAGCGGCATCCGCATCGGCGCCGACCCGCTCGGTGGCGCGAGCGTGAACTACTGGGGCGCGATCCGCGACAGGTACGAGCTCAACCTCACCGTGGTGAACCCCCTGGTCGACCCCACCTGGGCCTTCATGACCCTGGACTGGGACGAGAAGATCCGGATGGATCCGTCCAGCCCGTCCGCGATGGCTTCGGTGCTGGCGCACAAGGACGACTACGACATCCTCACCGGCAACGACGCTGACGCCGACCGGCACGGCATCGTCACGCCCGACGCGGGCCTGATGAACCCGAACCATTTCCTGGCCGTGGCCATCGAGTACCTCTACAGCCACCGCGCCGGCTGGCGGGCGGATGCCGCGATCGGCAAGACCCTCGTCTCCTCCACCATGATCGACCGGGTCGCCGGGTTCCTCGGCCGTGAGCTGTGGGAGGTGCCCGTCGGTTTCAAATGGTTCGTGCCCGGGCTGATCGACGGCTCGGTCGCCTTCGGCGGCGAGGAGAGCGCCGGCGCCAGCTTCGTGCGGTTCGACGGCAGCGTCTGGACCACCGACAAGGACGGCATCCTACTGGCCCTGCTCGCGGCGGAGATCGTGGCCGTGACCGGCAAGTCACCCAGCGTGCGATATGCCGAACTGGCCGAGCACTTCGGGGCGCCGTCGTATGAGCGCATCGACGCCGTCGCCAGTCCCGCGCAGAAGGCGGCCCTCGGCAAGCTCGACGGTGCAGCCATCACGGCCACCGAGCTCGCCGGCGACAAGATCATCGGCGCGCTCAGCAACGCCCCCGGGAACGGTGCGGCGATCGGCGGAGTGAAGGTGTTCACCGAATACGCCTGGTTCGCTGCCCGCCCGAGCGGCACCGAGGACGTCTATAAGATTTACGCCGAATCGTTCAAGGGCCAAGAGCACCTCAAGCTCGTGCAGTCCGAGGCGAAGGCCATCGTCGACGCCGCGATCAGCTGACGCCCTACCCGCCAGCTGCGCGAAAATGCCCCTTCACGATCCGTGAAGGGGCATTTTGCCGCGTGTGGGTGGGCAGGCTGGGCTAGGGGATGCTCCAGTAGTAGGCGGTCCCGCCGGGGTGCTTCTCAGTGATCGCGTAGTCCACCGACCGGTAGTCGGTGTCGTCGGTGTGCCCGACGTAGAAGATCTCGATGTCGTCGCCGGTGCCTTCGATGCGCGAGACGATGGCGGTGTGGTCGCGGTCGCCGGAGTTGTCCCAGTCGAACTGGACGACGTCGCCGAGCTTCACCTGGTCGCGCTGGTCATCGGTCAGGGCGGTGGCCCGGCCGGAGTCTGCGACGTAGTTCATGAACGCCGTCGAACTCACCCACGGCGATGAGAAGTCGAAGTCCGACCCGGTGCCGGAGGCATACCAGGCCTCGTCCATAATCCAGCCGCGTTCGATCAAGGCCTGGCTGGTGAAATTGACGCAGTCGGTGCCGGTGACCACGCCGTACTCGTCGGTGTTGTAGTCGGTCCAGTACGCGAGCGCGTAGTTCAGCTGGGCTTGCACAGCGGGGTCCACGGCGACGGGTTCGGCCGTTGCCGCCGGTGTCTGGCGGGGTTCGGCCGTGGGTGTGGCGGAGGCCGTCGGCGTTGCGGTCGATGTTGCGGTGTTGGCGGACTCTGCGGTCGTGACCTGGTCCCCACCGGACGTGGCCAGGGCGACGGCGCCGACGACGATTCCGCCGAGAACGAGGGCGGCCACGCCGATCCGTGCTGGTCGAGCTACAGCCACAACAATTACCTCTATTCGGGGGGGGGACGAATTCTCAAGCAAACCACATCATGCCTCGAACAGTCTGGGACAGGCCGGTGAGCCACCCATCAGCTCAGGAAAGTTCTTCCGTCGGCCTCAGGCCACGCTCCAGTAGGTGACGCCGGCACCGGTCAGCTCCACCGATTCGTCGACCGAACGGTAATCGGTGTTGTTGGTGTGCCCCGCGTAGTAGATCTCGACACCGGTGGCCGTGCTCTCAACCCGGGTCACGATTCCGGTGTGGTCCTTGTCGCCGGAGTTGTCCCAGTCGAACTGGACGATGTCGCCGACCTTCACCTCGGCGCGCTGCGCGGAGGTGAGCGGGGTGGCCCGTTCCGGGTGAGCTGTCAGGTATGCGGCGAAAGCCGTCGAACTGGCCCAGGCGGTGCTGTACGTACCGGCGGTGAAGTTCCACTCCGCATCCATGGTCCAACCGCGGGCGATGAGCGACTGGCTGGTGAAGTTCACGCAGTCGTTGCCGGAGATCGACCCGTAGACATCCGAGTTGTAGTTCTGCCAGTGCGCCAGCACGTAGTCGATCTGCGCGGTGATCTTCGGGTCCGGGACGTAGGTGAAGGTGAGGGTCGGCGCCGCCGTTGCGGCGGTCACTGCCGGTACGGTGATGGCGGACTCTGCGGAGGGCTCGATGGCCCGGGCGATGGCGGCCGTCGCGGCGGCGCTGTTCGACGTGCCGTCCGCGGCTGTTCCCCCTGCCACGGTGACCGACGCACCGCTGCTGACGAAGAGGCTCACCGTCACCGGGCCGGTGGCCAGTCCGGCGGCGGCGGGGGCCTGCAAGGTCACGGCATCCGCGGTTGCCGAGACCACCTGCGCGGCGTTGTCGCCGAAGCTCGCCGCGGTGACGGCGGCCAGGTCGGTACCGGTGACGGTGACGACGGTGCCGCCGGTGACCGGACCGGCCGGGGAGCCGTCGGCAACGATGACGGCGCTGCGCACGATGGGCTGGGCCGGTTCCACGGTCGTCTGCATGGTGATGGTGTCGCTGGGCGTCGGTGTCGGCGTCGCGCTGGCGGTGGCCACACCTCCGCCGGCGGATGCCTGGACATCGGCACCGTCGACGGCGAGGCCTGCGACGATCGCGACCACTGTGCTGCCTGCGGTCAGGCTCGCCACGATCGCGATGTGGAGCCTGCGCTGGGTCCGTTTCCGCTGGCGGTTGAGCTGGCGTCTGGTGAATGCATGGGAAGCGGGAAGGGGAACGGGGCGCACAAAATCGTTTCTCGTCGGCGGGGTTGGAACCCGTTAGTCAACCATCCGCTCATGGCAAGGACCTGTACGGGGCCTGCGCAATCCATGCACGCGCATTGAGTCAGCCGTATGAGGGCGCGGCCGGCAGACCGAAGAACTCCTCGAGTGTGCTGACGCCGGTGTCGTGCATCTCGGTGGCCAGCGGGATCCCGATGTAGCGGAAGTGCCAGGGTTCGAACTCGTACCCGGTGATCTCGACTTTGTCGGCCGGATAGCGCAGCAGGAACCCGAACCGCCACGCGTTGACGGCCAGCCACTGCCCGTGCGGGGTGTCACCGAAGCAGGCGCTGAGGGAGCACTGGCCAGGCTGGGCACTGATGTCGATGGTGAGACCGGTCTGATGCTCGCTGGTACCGGGCCGGGCCGTGCTCAGGTCTGCCCCGGTCTGGCCGAGGGTGGCGATGTCACCGTTGTAGACCCGGGTCTGGGCTTCGAAGCTGCGGTACGCGCTCTGGGACTGCAGAGCCAGGCCGGTTTCGGCCGTGAAGGCGGCGAACAGCGCCACCACGGCGCCAGATGCCTCGTGCCGGAGAGCGGGCGGGTTGGCGAACGCCACCGGCACCTCGACGAGGTCGTTGGGGATGTAGTCGGTGGGGGTGAGCGGACGCAGCTTGTCGACGACCACCCAGATGCTGTTCGGGTCGTCGATCGAGTGCGCCTCACGATCGAAGGTGGGCGCCGGCGCGGCCACGGGCGTGGCCGAGGGTGAGGGACGCGGCGGCTCGGTCGCGGCGGTGGACGGTCCCGACGACGAGGTCCTGTGACCGGGTGCTGCGAGGGTGGCATCCCTCCCGGTCAGGCCGTGGATGGCGGCGGCGGCCAGGAGAACGATCACGAGCAGCCCGCCGGCGGCGACCAGGGCGCGCCGACGACGCACACGCGGCGACGCCCCCCGGCGCGATGGTTCTGACACGGTGCCGAGCCTATCCTGCGCCGGGGGAGGGAATTCCGTTGACGATCCACCTGTTGTCTTCGGTATGCGAATCGTTATAGCTGGTGGACATGGAAAAATTGCTCGATCTCTGACGCGGGCCCTGACCGGTGCCGGCCACACCGTCCTCGGGCTGATCCGTTCGGAGGAGCAGAGCGCCGACCTGCTGCTGGATGGGGCAGAGCCTGTGGTGCTCGACCTGGAGAGTAGTTCCGTCGACGCCCTCGCCGCGGTTTTGGCCGGCGCGGACGTCGCCGTCTTCGCGGCCGGCGCCGGAGCGGGTAGCGGCGATGCGCGCAAGGGCACCGTCGACCTCGGTGCATCGGTGCTGCTGGCGGATGCCGCCGAAGCCGCCGGAGTTCCCCGCTTCCTACAGATCTCGTCCACTGGTGCGGACCTCGTGCGCGACGGTGCTACTCCCGACGGAGTGCCAGCGGACTTCCTGGCCTACCTGCAGGCCAAGCTGGGAGCCGAGATCGACGTGGTGGACCGCGACCTCGCCTGGACCATTGTGCGCCCCGGCACCCTCACCGATGATGAGCCCACCGGTCTCGTGCGCCTCGAGCGCACCGGACCGGACGAAAGCGGTGCCGTGCACCCCGAGCCGCGCGGCAGCATCCCCCGCGCCGACGTGGCCGCGGTGCTGGCCGAACTCATCCGCACCGGAGCCGGCGCACGCACGACGCTGCACCTCATTTCCGGACCCGCGAGCGTGGCGGAAGCCGTCGAAATCTTCGCCTGACCGGGTTGCCGGCCCTCCTCCACAGGTGTGTCTTTCCGACCTTCTCCACCAGTGACTCATTGACATCGGTGATGTCGGTGCTGGGTGGTTCTCTGTCTCTATGGCCACCTCGAATGCCACTCCCGAAGACTCCCCCGACGACGCCGACGACAGTGTCGTCGACCCGGTCGCGGCGGCGATCAGCGCGGTCATCGATCCGCTGATCGAGAACGAGAAAGCCCTCGCC
>NZ_JAODBG010000005.1 GCF_025463825.1 Cryobacterium sp. | reverse complement strand
GCGCGGGCTACGCGGGTGGGGCGCCGCTACGCGGGTGGCGCGCCACCCGCGGAACGGCGCCTTGCCCGCGCAGCTCTGTTGCGGCGACACACCGGCCGGCCCGAGCTGTGGGCGCGGCCGGCGCCAGGGCGAACGTTGCGCCCGCATCCGCTTCGAGCACGATGGGTTTAGGCTGGATACGACCCCCGGTTCGATCTGACCGGTTGCGCTGGCCCGGATTTGGGCGGCAGGTCGGGGCTGTGCCCTCGTTTCGCTCCCCCACGTCGCTGCGCCCGCCGCCGTCGCGCTGCGGTGTCGGCCGCCCGTCGACTCCTTCATTCTTCGTCGACGGTCGCCGCCGCCGTGACCCGACCGCCGGGCTCTCGCCTCAGATTGGTCCCATGCAGATTCGCTATCCCGCCCTCGCCGCCGCCGCGGCCGTGCTGCTGCTCGCCGGCTGCGCCTCCGGATCGACGGCCGCCGAGCCCGCCCCCGCTGCGTCGGCCGGCACCGACAGCGCCTTCCCGGTGACGGTCGAAAACTGCGCAACCACCGTCACGGTCGAAGCCGCGCCGGAACGCATCGTCACGATCAAGTCCACGACCACCGAGCTGTTGCTCGCGCTGGGCCTCGGCGAGCGTATCGTTGGCTCGGCGTTCCTGGACGGGCCGCTGCCCGCATCCCTCGAGGAGGCCGGCGCCGATCTCAACGTGATCAGTGACTTCGTGCCCGGGCAGGAGGCCGTGCTGGCTCTCACCCCCGACTTCGTCTACGGCGGTTGGGAGTCGAACTTCTCCGCCGAGGGCGTGGGCGAGCGCGCCGCGCTGGCCGACCTGGGCATCGGGAGCTACGTGTCGCCGGCGGCGTGCAAGGGCGACGCCATGCCCGACCCGCTGACCTTCGACACCGTGTTCGCCGAAATCAGCGAGGCCGGCGCGCTGTTCGGCGTACCGGATGCCGCCGCCGCGCTGGTCACCGACCAGGAAGCAGAACTCGCCGCGCTCAAGCCCGCCGCGGGCGACACCACCGCGCTCTGGTACTCCAGCGGCACCGACACCCCGTACGTGGGCGCCGGCATCGGCGCCCCGCAGATGATCCTGGACGCCGCGGGCCTGACCAACATCTTCGCGGACGTGCAGGACACCTGGACCTCGGCCGGCTGGGAGTCGGTGGTGGCCGCGAACCCGGACGTCTTGGTGCTCGTCGACGCCGACTGGAACACCGCGGACTCGAAGATCGCCAACCTCAAGGCCAATCCGGCGACCGCGGGACTGGCCGCCGTGCTCAACGACCGTTACATCGTGGTGCCGTTCGCGGCCGGCGAGGCCGGCATCCGCAATGTGGAGGCGGCCGCCTCGATCATCGACCAGCTGGCGGAGCTCCAGACGGAGTAGCCCAGGGCGGGCACCGGGACGGCAGCGCACGACCAGACGCGACACCAACGGGGAGGGAGCAGGGATGCCAGGCACAACGCACACACGCAACTCCGCGTCGGCCGCGTCCGACCGCCTGTCGGTGCCGGCGGATGCCGCGTCCGCCCCGGCCGGGACGGCGCCGGCCGCGAAGCCCGCCCCGCCGCGTCCCTGGGCCGGCCGCGCTGCCGCATCCGCTGCCCCCCGACCGGGCCGGTATCTGTTCTGGCTGGTCACTGCGGTGCTCGCCCTGCTCCTGGGCAGCGCCGTCGCCGTGACCATCGGTCCGGCCGACGTGAGCCTGACCCAGGTCTGGGGCAGCGTGGCCACCCATCTGGGCCTGCCGGTGCTGGCCGACGGAACCCCGGTGCCGCCGCTGACCGACGCGATCGTCTGGCAGCTGCGGATGCCGCGGGTGCTCACCGCGGCCATGGTCGGTGCGGGCCTGGCGCTCAGCGGCGCGGTGATGCAGAGCGTCACCCGCAACCCGCTCGCCGATCCCTATCTGCTCGGGCTGTCCTCCGGCGCGTCGCTCGGGGCGGTCTGCGTGGTCATCCTCGGCGTCGGCTTCGCGCTGCCCGCGGCGGCATTCGCCGGCGCGCTGATCGCCCTGTTCGCCACCCTGAACATCGCCCGCGTCGGCGGCAGCATCACCCCCGGCCGGGCCGTGCTGGCGGGCCTGGCGATCGCCCAGCTGGGTTCGGCGGGCACCTCTTTCATCATCTTCTGGTCCGCCAAGGGCGACTCCTACCGGGAGATCCTCAACTGGCTGCTCGGCTCGCTCGCCGGCAGCTCCTGGACCAGCGTGCTGATCTCCTCGGTCGCGTTGGCACTGGTGGGCACCGGTATCCTGCTCGCTGCCAGCCGGCTGGATGCGTTCACGTTCGGCGATACCAACGCCGCGTCGCTGGGCATCAACGTGAATGCCACCCGCTGGGGATTCCTGGTGGCGGTGGCGCTGCTCACCGGCGCGATGGTGGCCGTCAGCGGGGCGATCGGTTTCGTCGGGCTGATCCTGCCGCACCTCGTGCGCGGCCTCAGCGGCCCCGGCCACCGGCGGCTGCTGCCGCTCGTTGCGGTTGTGGGCGCACTGTTCCTGGTGCTGGCCGACACCCTCGCTCGCACCGTCTTCGACCCGCGCGAACTGCCGGTGGGCATCATCACGGCGTTCATCGGCGTGCCGGTGTTCATCCTGCTGATCAAGCGCAAGCGAAGCGCGGCCTGGGCATGAGTGCTGGGCCCGGCCCCGCCGCCGCATCCGCCGTGTCGCGAGGTGCGGCACATGCCCCCATGGCGAGCGCTGAAGGGGCGTTTTCCGGCAACTCACGAGAGGCCGGCTCGCGAGAAGCCGAACGAGATGCCACCTCAGGCCCAATGGTGAGCGCTCACGGGGCCCGAACGGGCAACTCGCGCACCGCGCTGGACGGCGCCGCGGGCGTCGTGCTTGACGAGGTGTCGCTCAGGATCGACGGCGTCAGCATCCTGAGCGAGGTGTCGGCGGCGCTGCCGCCCGGCACCGTCACCGGGCTGCTCGGGCCGAACGGGGCGGGCAAGTCGACGCTGCTGCGCATCATCGCCGGCATCGACCGGGCGGATGCCGGCACGGTTGCGCTGGACGGCGCCGTCGTGGGGCAGCTGCGCCGCCGGGAGGCCGCCCGGCGAATCGCCCTGCTGGAACAAAACCTGGCACCCAGTGTGGACCTGTCCGTGCGCGAGGTCGTGCTCCTCGGCCGGATCCCGCACCGCAGCCGCCTGCTCGGCAGTTTCGGCGGCGAGGACGACCTCGGGGTGGCCCTGGCTGCCCTGGCGATGGTGGGCGCCGGCGACCTCGTGGACCGGCGTTGGCACACCCTCAGCGGCGGTCAGCAGCAACGGGTGCAGATCGCCCGAGCGCTCGCCCAGCGGCCGAGCCTGCTGCTGCTCGACGAGCCCACCAACCACCTCGACGTGAGCGCGCAGCTCTCGCTGCTGCACCAGGTGCGCGGGTTGGGCCTCACCTCGGTGCTTGCCCTGCACGACCTCAACCTGGCCGCTGCGTACTGCGACCGCATCGTGCTCCTGCAGGCCGGCCGGCTTGCCGCGTTCGGCACGCCCGCCGAGGTGCTGCGCCCCGAAATCATCCGAGCCGTCTACGGCGTCGACTGCGACATCGTGCCGCATCCCCGTACCGGACACCCCGTGATCGTGTTCTCCGGGCCCGACGAACCGCCCCGCCCCAACGAAGGAACCCCATGACCCGAGTCACCGTTCTCGCCGGCGGAGTGGGCGGCGCGCGGTTCACCCGCGGGCTGCTGCAGCACCTCGGGCCAGACGCCGACGTCACCGTGATCGTCAACACCGGCGACGACATGTGGCTCGACGGGCTGCGCATCTGTCCCGACCTCGACACCGTCATGTACACCCTCGGCGGCGGCATCAGCGAGGAACAGGGCTGGGGCCGGCCGGATGAATCCCGGCGCACCTCCGCCGAGATCGCCGCCTACGGGCGCGGCTGGTCGTGGTTCACCCTGGGCGACCTCGACCTGGCCACCCACATAGTGCGCACCGACCTGCTCCGCGGCGGGGCCACCCTCAGCGCCGCCACCGAGTTCCTCTGCCGGCGCTGGCAGCCCGGCGCCCGGCTGCTGCCGATGAGCGACCAGTTCGTGGAGACCCACGTGCGCCTGGCAGCGGATGCCGACGAGCACCGTGCCGGCGAGCTGATCCACTTCGAGGAATGGTGGGTGCGGTACCGGGCCAAGCTCCCGGCCACCGAGTTCGTCCAGGTGGGCCTAGCCGACGCCGTCGCCGCGCCCGGCGTGCTCGAGGCCATCCGCTCCGCCGACCTGGTGATCTTGCCGCCCTCGAATCCGGTCGTGTCGGTGGGCACGATCCTCAGCGTCCCTGGCATCCGGGCAGCCCTGCGCGACACGCCCGCGCGAGTGATCGGCATCTCGCCGATCATCGCCGGCTCCGCGGTGCGCGGCATGGCCGACGCCTGCCTGAGCGTCATCGGCGTCGACACCACCGCGCTGGCCGTGGGCCTGCACTACGGCGCGCGCAGCGAGGGCGGGCTGCTCGACGGCTGGCTGGTCGACGAGACGGATGCCCCCGCCGTGCCCCCGCTCGAGGCCGCCGGCATCCGCGCCCGCGCCGTGCCGCTCTGGATGACCGACGTGCCCGCCACCGCCCGCATCGCAGCGGAAGCCGTCTGCGTGGCCGCGCTCGCCCCGATCGGCTTGCTGCACACCCCCGACCCCGACCTCGAGCTCGACCCGGCCACGCTCCCGATCGCCGAGTTCGCCTTCCCCGGCCCGCTCCGGGACCGCCTGGTGGCCGCTCTCCTGACCGGCGCCAAGACCACCACCACCTCGACCCTGGCGGAGTACCGGGTCGAGGGTGAGCCCCTGCCCGTGGTGGGCGGTCGCCAGCTGGTGGTCGACTCGCAGAACCGGCCGGTGGCGGTCATCGAGACAGCAGGGGTGCGCGTGGTGCGGCTGGCGAACGTGGACCTCGATCACGCCATCGACGAGGGTGAGGGCTACCGATCGGTGGCCGAATGGCGGGCCGGCCACGAGGCGTTCTGGCACAGCGACGCAATGCGCGAGCACCTCGGCCAGCCAAGCTTCACCGTAACGGACGACACCCCCGTCGTTCTCGAACGGATGCGCGTGATCGCCCGGCTGCATCCGTAGCCCGGAGCGGCTCGCCCGCGCGGAACGCCACGGAGCGGCCTATCATCAGCGGTGAACGCACCGGGAGCCGTTTGCGAAAGGTGGAACTGCCATGGATACCGCGACCGTGATCTGGATCATTGTCGGCGTCGTCGTCGTCCTTGCCGTGATCGGGGTGATCGTATACTTCGCCTCGAAGCGCGGCCGCGCCCGGCGCGAACGGAAACGCCGCGAGGACCAGCGCCGCGCCGAGGAGATGCGGCGGGACGCCGAGAAGCGCGCGATCGACGCCAGGGAGAACGAGGCCAAGGCCACCCGGGCCCAGGCGGATGCGCAGCAGGCGCAGGTGGAGGCCGACCGGCTGCGGCAGGAGGCCGACCAGCGCCAGGCCGACGCGCAGGGCCTCTTCGCCGATTCCGAGGAGCGCAGCCGACAGGCCGACGAACTCGACCCCACCGTCGACACCCGCCACGGCGGCCGGCACGGCGCCCCCGGCTCCGATGACCGGGCGTCCGGCACCTCGTCCGCCACCGAGGACCCCCGCCCGGCGGCCACCGAGGCGCGGCCCGCCGACGAGTCACCCCGGCGCGGCAACGACGACAGCACCTGAGTCCCGGGCAGACCAGCCTCGCCCAGGCCCTTCTACTCGAGCGAAGGAACAGCCGCATGACCACCGCACTCCTGCCACCCCGCGTCTACGGCACCTGGCCGGGCGGCCTGCCGTTCCTCTCGGTCGGCTCGGGGCCGCCGTTGGTCTACCTCGCCGGGATCACGCCCAACCACGAACCGCCCCAGGGCTCGGGCCGGCGCTTCCAGGCGCGGCAGCTGATGCTCTTCGCTGCCTCCCGCCGGGTGTGGTGGGTCAACCGGCGCCCCGGCCTGAACCCCGACGCCACCATGGCCGACATCGCCGCGGACTACGCCAGGGCGATGCTGCTGCGCTTCGACGAGCAGGTCGACGTGATCGGGCAGTCCACCGGGGGCAGTGTGGCGCTGCAGCTGGCGGCCGACCATCCGGCCGTGGTGAAGCGGCTGGTGGTGGTGTCGGCCGCCCACCGGCTCAGTGAGGAGGGCCGGGACGCCCAACTGCGGGTCGCCGACAACGTGCTCGACGGCCGGCCACGCGCCGCGAGCGCCGAGGCGATGCGGATGCTCGCCGCCGGCCCCCGGTCCCGGCCGCTGCTGAGCGGCCTTGGCTGGCTGATCGGACCCACCTTCCTGGCCCACGCCACGTCGGACCTGATCACCACGATTCGCGCGGAAGACGCCTTCGAGCTGCGTGATCGGCTGGCCGACATCGTCGCACCCACCCTGGTGATCGGCGGCGAGCGGGACGCCTTCTACTCGGCCGAGCTGTTCCGCCAGACCGCCGACGGCATCCCCCGCGGCCGGCTGGCCTTGTACGAGGGCCGGGGGCACCTGGCCACCACGATGGATCCGCGGTTCGTGCCGGATGTGCTTTCATTCCTCGACCCGCCCGACCCCGAGGATCAGCCCGCGCGCTGGGCTGCGCCGGGCGCCGGCCGGGACGACATCAGCTACTGAGCGCCCCGAGCCGGGTCTCGGGCGGGCCGGTCTCAGTACAGTGGGACCACATCCGCCCCCCTCGAAGCGAGCACAGTGCACGAATCCCGTATCGCGGTCGGCCCTCCGGCTGGCATCGTTGCGTTTCTGCCGATTCTCCTCGCCGGGGTGATCCACCTGGGCGCCGTTCTGGTGGGTCAGCACGCCGTCGTGGAGTGGACCAAGCCGCTACTCATGCCGGCTCTGGCGGTCGGGCTCATCTGGGGCGCGCCGCAGCGCCGATCGCCGGTCATCGTGCTCGGGGTCCTCGCCTCGGCGCTCTCCTGGCTGGGAGACATCACGCTCCGGTGGTTCATCGTCGGGCTGGCCTTCTTCCTGCTGGCGCACATTGCCTACCTCGTGCTGTTCGTCACCCGGATCGCCGTGCGCCGGTTGAATCGGTGGGCCCTCGCCTATGCGGCCTGGCTCGCTGTCCTGCTTGTGCTTCTGGTTCCGCACACCGGATCGTTGCTGGTTCCGGTGATCGCCTATGGCGTCGTGCTGTCCGCGATGGCGGCAGTCGCTTCGCGGTGCAACCCCGCGGTCGCGTGGGGCGGGGCGCTTTTTGTCATCTCCGACTCGATCCTGGCCATCGACCGGTTCCTGCCGGCTGCCGATATCTCGGTGGCGGACTTCCTGATCATGGTGACCTATCTCGCGGCCCAGGCGCTCATCGTGTGGGGGTTGCTGCGGCACGAGCGGGCTCGGCTGACGAGGGCTTAAGCGGATTGAGCCGGCGCTCATCCGCCGATGTAAGACATTTCGATCTTCTTACGGCCCGACGAGCGCACCGCGCCGGTCTGGGCGCTGCGCAACTGCGAGGCCCGGTCGGTGCGCTGCCGCCAGATCGACCCCATCGCGGCGGAGAGCTGCTCATCGGTGCTGCCGTTACGCAGCAGCTCGCGCAGGTCGTGGCCCTCGCTGGCGAACAGGCAGGTGAACAGCTTGCCGTCCGTGGAGACGCGGGCGCGGGAGCACGTGGAGCAGAACGACTGCGTCACGCTGGAGATGAGGCCGATCTCGCCCTCCCCGTCGAGGTAACGCCAGCGGCGGCTGGTCTCGCCGGTGTAGTTCGGCGCCACTTCTTCCAGCGGAAGCTCGGCGTGGATGCGGTCCCGCACCGCGCTGGAGGGCAGGACCGCGCCCATGTCCCAGCCGTTGCTCGTGCCCACGTCCATGAACTCGATGAACCGCAGGATGTACGGGGTGCCCTTGAAGTGCCGCGCCATGTTGACGATGTCGTGGTCGTTCTGGCCGCGCTTGACCACCATGTTGATCTTGATCGGCCCGAGGCCCACCGCGTGCGCGGCGTCGAGGCCGGCCAGGATGCGCGCGACCGGGAAGTTCACGTCGTTCATGGCGCGGAAGGTGGCGTCGTCGAGGGAGTCCAGCGACACCGTCACCCGCTTGAGGCCGGCGTCCTTGAGCGCCTGCGCCTTGATCGCCAACGCCGAACCGTTGGTGGTCAGGGCGATGTCGACCGGTCGGCCGGCCGGGGTGCGGAGCGCTGCGAGCATGGCGATGAGTTCTTCGAGACCCTTGCGCAGCAACGGTTCGCCGCCGGTGAGCCGGATCTTCTCCACCCCGTGCGCCACCGAGATGCGGGCCAGCCGGGTCATCTCCTCGAACGAAAGCATCTCGTCCCGGGGCATGAAGGCGAAGTCCTTGCCGAAGACCTCCTTGGGCATGCAGTACACGCACCGGAAGTTGCACCGGTCGGTGACCGAGAGGCGCAGGTCGTGCAGTGGGCGATCGAGGGTGTCGACGAGCTGCGCGGCCGTCGCCGGGCCGTGCCGATCCGGCACGGCACCGGCCAGGGGCGGGGCGGCGTGCGCGGGGATGGGTGCGCCGGACATACAACGACCCTAACCCCGAACCGTGCGGGTTCGCCTCGGTCCCGGTGCGCACCGTTCCGGTCGCCTGCGGCCGGGGCCGAGTTGCCGGCCTGGTTGAGCGCTTCCGGCTCGTGAACCCTCTCGCACCAGCTCCAAAAAAGTTCTCCACAACCCGAGATTCCCTCACACAAACCTTCGCAATCGGGCTACATTCGGAGCATGGCAAACCAGTCGACTATCGTACAAAGCTTCCCCGCGGAAGAGGCTGGCGACTCTGCCCGGGCGGCCGGCAACACCGACACGTTGCTGAGGGCGGTCGAGAAGGTGGCACGGCTGGGCGAATCGAGCAGTGCCTACGACGCCCTCTCGGATGCGGACGCCCTGGCCGGCCAGAAGACCCTCGCTCGGGCCCAGCACGAGCTCGACACCCGCAAGGCCTGGATGGCCAAAACCCTCGCGCAGCGCTCCCGCTGGGAACTCGGGCAATCCGGCCTGGCCGCCCAACAGGGTCACCTCTCCCCGGAATCCCTGATCCAGGAACTCACCGGGGGCACCAAGGCCGAGACTCGCAAGCTCGTCGACGTGGGCCGGATGCTCGCCGAGACCGAAGAGGTCGAGGCCCGAAACGATGAAGCTGCCCGCGGTTTGCTGGAAGCCCTCGATCCGGAGGACCCAGCCGCGAATCCGGCGGACCAGCCGGTCACACCGGAACCCCTGCTCTGGCACGCGCCGATCGCGCGGGCCGTCAACGACGGCACCCTCTCCATCGACGCGGCCCACGCGCTGCGGAAGGGCTTGGGCGACATCGACACCGTCGTGACGGCATCCGTGCTGGCCGAGGCCCTGGCCACACTGTTGGCCAAGGCCGCGTCGCTCAACGTCGACCAGCTCCTGAAAGAGGCGCGGCACACCCGCGACGGCCTCGACGCTGACGGCATTCGGGTGCGCGAGCAGAAGGCCTGGGACGACCGCTACCTGCGCATCTGGACCCTTGAGACCGGCCAGGTCCGCGTCGACGGACTTTTCCCGCCCGAGCAGGGCGAGTTCATCAAGGCCACCTTCGACAGCCTCACCGGCCCCCGCCGCGGCGGTGTTCGCTTCGTGGCTGCCGAGCGGGCCGCGTGGGCCCGCCGGGTGCGGGAAGACCCCCGCAGCACAACCCAGATCACCTGCGACGGCTTCATCGACCTCCTCACGGCCGGCACCACCGTCAACCCCGACGAAATGCTCGGCGGCCGACGCCCCGCCGTGCAGATCCTCACGCACGGCGGCTTCTCGGCCGGGTCCGCCGCAACCGGGCACGGCTACCTCGAAGGCAACAGCGCACCGGTCTCCCCGGAAACCATCGAACGGTTGACCTGCGACGCCGGAACCGTCGAGATCAGCTTCGACGAGTTCGACCGGCCACTCGACCTGGGACGCGAGCGACGCCTGTTCAACCGGGCCCAACGCCGGGCGCTGGCCGCCCGGGATGGCGGCTGCACCTGGCCCGGCTGCAACCGGCCACCCTCCTTCACCGAAGCCCATCACCTCGATCACTGGCTGAGCGACCAGGGCAGAACCGACATCAACCAGGGCATCCTGCTGTGTCGTGCTCATCACCTGCTGGTGCACAACCAGGGCTGGAAGATCTTCGAGAACGACGGCCGCTACTGGCTGCGCCCGCCTGCGACCCTGGACCCGGTTCAGGGCCCAATCGAGCTGCACGGCCAGAACCGGCTGCGGCGTCCCGGCTGAACTGGCGACCACACCAGGCGGGGTCGTCGCCGGACACGTTGCGCGCTAGGGTCTGCGCGTGACGACAGATGACCGGGCTTGTTGTGTGCCGGCCCGCAACGAGGCCGGCAGGGCGGATGATCACGGCCGCGACGGCGCGGCCGCGCGGCACGGGCAGCCGTCGGCTGACTCCGAGACCCGGCATGGAATCGAGCAGGCGCCGGTGCCGGCCCAGGTGTTCCGCATGGGCGATGCCGACGGAGCGGGCAATTCGGGCGACGGCGAGACGCCGGTGCACGAGGTGGGGCTGGCCGGGTTCTCGATCGATGCGACGACGGTCACCAACGCCGCCTTCGCCCGGTTCGTGGCCGACACTGGGTACCGCACCGATTCCGAGGACTACGGCTACTCCGCGGTGTTCCACCTGGCCCTTCGCGCCGAGCCCGACGACGTGATCGGCCAGCCACCGCAGACCCCCTGGTGGCTGGGGGTGCGCGGCGCCGACTGGGCGCATCCGGCGGGCCCGCGCTCGTCGCTCGACGGGTTGGCGCAGCATCCGGTGGTGCAGGTGAGCTGGAACGACGCCAGGGCCTACTGCGCCTAGGCCGGCCGACGGCTGGCTCACCACTGCGCCGGCGCGCGAATTCGAACCGAACGAATACGGCCTCTGGCAAAGCGTCGGCAACGTCTGGGAGTGGTGCGCCGACTGGTGGGCGGCGGACTACCACGCGCGCTCCCCCGACCGCAATCCGGCCGGACCGGTTACCGGCACCCAGCGGGTGATGCGCGGCGGCTCGTACCTCTGCCACGACTCGTACTGCAACCGGTACCGCAACTCCGCCAGGGCCACCAAAACGGCGGATTCCGCCGCCGGCAATGTGGGATTCCGCACCGTATCGTCGCCCTGACCTGACCGGGTCGCCGGCGGATGCGGGCAGGGCCGAAGGACCCTCAATCTCCGAAGGGCGGAAATGTATTCTGGACAGGCTGCGCTTTCCCTGTCGGGTGCGCCCGCGCTCCACTGACGGGGGCAGAAGCCGCCGGCAACGTCCTGGAAGGACACGCACCATGCCCGACCCGTCCACCGTCGTCATACTCGTGAGCATCCTCGTGGCGGTGCTGGTGCTGGCGCCGGTGATCGTCATCTCCGTCCGCCGGCTCCGGGGGACGAAGGCAACCATCGTCGCCTCGACCGCTTCGCCGGCCGCTGGGGCGCAGGCTGCCGTTGTGCCGGGAGCGGTGGCACCGGCGGCGATCGTGACCGGGCCGGCGACCCCCACAGCCAAGACCGTGCTGGACTACATCGACGAACGCACCATCGCGCTCGAAGTCGAGGACACCGACCGGGATGCCGTCATCCGTCGTCTGGCCGCCCTGATGTCGACCACCGGACGGGTGCTCGACGAGGACGCCGTGGTGCGGGCGGCGTTGGACCGCGAGCTGATGAGCACCACGGGCATCGGTGAGGGCATCGCGATCCCGCACGCCGAGTCCGACGGCGCCATCGAACCGGTGCTGGCGTTCGCCCGCAGCAAGGCCGGTGTGGATTGGAACTCCCTCGACGAGGCACCGGCGCACCTGATCTTCCTGATCGCGGTGCCGAAATCGGCGGCCGGCACCGAGCACCTCAAGGTGCTCGCGCAGTTGTCCCGCAGCCTGATGAAGCCGTCGTTCCGCGCCGCGATCGAGATGGCGGCCACCCCGGCCGACGTACTCGCCGCGCTGGCCAGCACCGTGCGCCCGGCCGCTGCCCCGCGTTAGGCCGTCGGGCCGCGGGGCGGTGCCGCGCTGGCCCGTACCACGAGGGTGGGATTCTGCGACGACAACACCGGCTGCTCGTCGCCGGTGATCTGCTGCAGCAGCAGGCTGAACGCACGCCGGCCCAAGTCGACGAAGTCCTGCGAGACGGTGGTGAGCCCGGGCCGCCAGATGCGCGACAGCGGGTGGTCGTCGAAGCCGACGACGCTGATGTCGTCCGGTACCCGGCGGCCGGCCTCGGCCAGCCCGGAGATCACGCCCATGGCGATCTCGTCGTTGCCGCAGAAGACGGCGGTCACGTCATCCCGGTCGGCCAGGTGGTGCCCGATGCCGACCCCGGACACCGCCTCCCAGGTCGCGGCGATGATGGGCGGCACTGGAGCACCCGCGCTCTCGAGGGCGGCCCGCCAGCCGATGGTGCGCCCGTCCTCGTCCCGCGACGGTGGCACCGTGACGTGGTGCACGGTGCGGTGGCCGAGGCCCAGCAGGAACCGGGTGATCTCGTGGCCGCCGGCGACCTCGTCGAGCACAGCCTGGGAGAACTCGCCGTCGATCTCACCCGACACAGCGACCACCGGCACGTCGCGGGGCAGCGCGCCGACCACCTGCACGCCGGCCGGGTCGAACTTGAGCACGACGACCCCGGCGAGGGGCTGACTGAGCACCAGCGACACCGCCCGGTCGATGTCGTCCGGGGCATCGCTGTCGATCAGGGAGATGATGACGAAATAGCCCGCCGCCCGCGCCGCGAGTTCGATGCCCTGGATGGTGGACGAGTACCCGTAGATGGTGGTGTCCGAGGTCATCACGGCGATGGTGGTCTGCTTGCCGCTGACCAGTGCCCTGGCGGCGCCGTTGGGGCGGTAGCCGAGCTCCTCGATGGCGTCGAGCACCCGCTGCCGGCGTACCGCGCTGACCTTGGCGGCGCCGGTGAGCACCCGGGACACGGTGGGCACCGACACCCCTGCTGCCGCCGCGACGTCGGCGATGCTGGCGGGTTTGGCGAAGCTGCGGGTCATGGTGCGACGATACTGCCTCGGTTCTTCCTCCGCTGGCGGGCTGGGCATTCGGGTCATCGCGCGCCGCCGGGAGCCACCAGCGGGTTCAGCCGCACCGCCACGACCCGCGGACCGGGGCCGTCCACCGCCGCGAGGCGGAGCGGCCCGGTGCCGCTGACCACGTCGAAGCGCACCGTGAGCGGCTGGTAGTTCGTCCAGGAGTAGTTGTGCCGGACCACGACGACGGTCGGGGCATCGTCGCCGCGCTGGATGGCGAGGCGGCGATTGATGACGTCGGCGTTGTACATGTGCCCGGTCGCGCGGTCGGCATTGCTGTATTCCAGGGTGAGCAGATAGGCGCCGGGCGCGAGGTCCGGCAGGTCGATGACCGCCGATCCGGCCGGGCCGGCGGCCGCGGCCTCGTCCCCGGACTCGTCCGCGCCGCCGAAGCCGTCGAGATAGGCGACGCCGGCGTCCTGCACCAGGCGCACAGACCCGGCCAGGGTGAACCGGTCGGCCGTGAGCCGCTCCGCCGCCGGCTCCGGCACTTCGGCGAGGCTCAGGCTGTGCACCCGCACGGGGGCACCGGTCGAGCGCACGGTGACCACCGAGACGCCGACCGCCAGGTAAACCGCCGCCTGGCCGGTGCCGACGTCGACGCCGTCGACGGCCAAGCGCGCGGGGGCCGCCGTGCCGGGGTCCCCCGTATCCGCCGACACCGACAGGGTGTACCGGCCGGTGCGAGGCACGGCGACGTAGAAGGTGAGCTCGTCGGCGCCGGTCACCGTGACGCTGCCGGGGCCGTGCACGGCCGCGGTGTGATCGACGGTGCCGCCGGTGCGCCACGCGAAGATCGCGTCGAACCGCCGGGGGACCGGGTCGACCCGGGTGAGCGAGACACGGTCGATGGCGACCACCTCGCCGACCTTCCCGGCCACGGTCACCTCGTGCGCCCCGGCGGTCAATGTGACCAGGGTGTCCAGGCGGCCCGTGTAGGTCGTGTAGAGAGTCGCCGGGGCCGGCAGCGCCACCGCGGCGGCGCCGTCGATGGTCAGGCCGAGGGTCACCGGGGTGGCGTCGGTGCCGTACGTGATGCCGAGCAGGTAGTCGCCGTCGGCGGGCACCGTGACTGGAAAGGTCACCCGGCTGGCGGCATCCGCGGTGGCCGCGAGGGTGACGGCGTGGCGGCCGGAGCCCGTGTAGTGCTGCGGGTCGTCGCCGTGACGCACGAGGGTGCCCCCCTCGGTGCGGGCGGCGTCGGTGTCGACCGTCACGCTCCACGGCGCGGCGGATGCGGCGGTGCCGCCGCCGTCCGGCGTCACGACCACGAGGAACCCGGCGTGCGGGTCCCTGTTCGGGATCCGCACGGCGAGGGTGCCGTCCTGCACCGTCGCGGCGTCGTCGCAGAGCAGAGTGGGCGTGCTCACGTCGCCCTCGTAGCCGGACCAGGTCACCGAGCTGACCCGCACCCGCACCGGGCCGATCAGGTTCAGGCCGGTGAAATCCAGCACGATGTCGGCGACCGTGCCGCCGAGAAGGACGGTCAGCGACGAGGCGGTGGCGTCCCAGGCGGCCAGTGCGCGGAGGGAATCCCGCACGTCGGGGTGCGGCACGGTCACCGGCACGGTGTGCCCGGTCAGGCCGGCGTACCAGTGCAGCAGCCACCAGCCGCCGTTGGCCTGGCCGCTGTTCACGGCGTGGTCGTCGAGGTTGCCGGCCAGGGTCCAGTAGGCCAGGTCCGCGTCGACCTTGCTGGTTTCGAACAGGTCGATCCACTGCACGAGCTGGGCCGGGTTCGACATGTCGCGGCGGTTGCCGTACTCGTCGATGTTGATCGGCAGCGGGCCGAAGCCGAGCTCGGCTTCCAGTTCGCGGTAGTGCCGGTAGTGCGCCGGGTACACCTCCAGGGAGGAGGGCTGCAGTTCGTGCCAGCTCATGATCTGCGGCACGACGTCGTTGGCCACGCAGTAGACGAAGAAGTCCCGCACCCGGTCCGGGTAGTAGTGCGACTCGTTCGGTCCGACGATGCGGGCGGCGGGGTCCACGGCGCGGATCGCGCGGTACATGGTCGCCCAATCGGCGAGGAACCGGGCGCGGCCGGCGGCCGACCAGTCGGCGTACCAGATCCAGTCGCCCTCGTTGAAGGGCACCCAGACGAACTTGTGCGCATCCGGTCGGGCAGCGACCTCGGTCACCATGGCCTGGGCCAGCTCGCAGAACCGGTCGATGCCGATTTCTTCGTACGGCCACTCGGCGAGCACGTCCTGCATGTAGACAACCATCTCCGAGCCCCCGGCAGCGAAATAGCCGTCGGCCTGGCTGAGCGCGTCACCGTTCGGGTGCTGTTTGCCGTGCGGCGCCTTCTGCGCCATGGTGCGCGGGCGCACTCCGGCGATCAGCGCGGCGGAGGGCACGCCCTCGTCCGCGAGGCCGTAGAGCATGCCGGTGGCGCCGCCGTGCACGGCACCGGTGTTGACGCCGGCGTCCACGGTGACCTGTTCCACCATCGGGCGGGTGGCGATGCGCAGGGTGCGGGCCGCGACGTCCGGACCGGCGGTGATGGTGAGCACGGCCGTGGCCTTGTCCCAGCGGTACTGCCACGGTTCGAGTCGACGGGGGAACACGGTGTCGATCACGAGGTCGAGCCCGGCCAGGTCGGGCAACGGCACCTGCACCGACGGGTCGGCGCCGTCCCGCTTCCACAGGGTGAGGTGGCGGGTGTCCGGTGTGCCGATGGCCAGGGCCACCCAGGGCGCGGTCCACTGGTCGATGCCGAGCGGCCAGGAGGCGTGGCCGACCGCCAGCTCATGGCGCATCCGCTTGTGCGCTGCCACGGCCTCGGCCACCAGGACCTGCTGCGGCATGGTCATGGAGTTGAGGTAGCCGGAGAGATAGAACCGGCCGAGGATGCCGGTGCACAGGGCGAAGGCGATCTCCTCGTCGGTCATGCCCGGCTGCGGGTACGCCCAGTTCGCGGCCTGCTCCGGCAGCATCATCAGCGGCGCCGCTGCGGCGATGGGCGCGTAGGTCTGCGGGTCCTGCTGGTCGCTGGTGGACTGCAACTGCAGCCGGGAGAGCATCGCGAAGTCCATCCGCATCGCGCCCGACGCGCAGTTCTCCAGTACCAGGTCCGGGTGCCGGTCGAGCACACTCTCCAGCCAGGCGAGGTGGGCACGGTTGTGCTGCAACAGGCCGTCACCGGGGCTCGCGGCGCCCCGGTCCGTGCCGGGGCCGGGGTTGATGTTGTAGTCGAGTTTGAAGTAGCGCACCCCGAAGTCGTTCACGAGGCGGTCCACGACGGCGTCGAGGTGCGCGATCGCAGCGGGATGGCGCAGGTCCAGGTGGTACCGGCCGTGCTCGACCACACGTTCGCCGTGCCGGCTGAAGAACGCCTCGGCGGGCAGCCGTTCGGCGGCTGGGCTGGCCACGCCGACGACCTCGGGTTCCAGCCAGAGCCCTGGCTGCATGTCCCGGCTGCGGATGCGGTCGATGACCTCACCGAGGCCGTTCGGGAACCGCACGGTCGACGGTTCCCAATCGCCCACGCTGTCCCACCAGTCGCCGGAATCGTCGTACCAGCCGGCGTCGACGCAGAAGTACTCCGCGCCCGCCTCGGCGGCAGCGTCGATCAACGGCAGCAGCTTCTCGGTGGTGGGGTCGCCCATCAGGGTGTTCATGTAGTCGTTGAACACCACGGAGAGGCGCTGGTTGTCCGGGTGGTCGCGGCGGGCAGCACGGCGGAAGTCGGTGAGGGCGGCGAACGCGCCCTCGATGCCCGCGCCGGTGCCGAGCGTGGCCGGCACCGTGCTGAAGGAGTCACCGGGCGCGAGGCGGGCAAGCCATTGGCTGTCGGCATCCGTCGGGCCGCCGAGGGCGAGGTAGCTGCCGTTCGTGTTCTCCCCCACCTCCCAGCGCCAGCCGCCGTTGCTCTCGATCTGCCAGGCATAGGCGGCCGGAGTCGTTCCGGCGTCGGTGCGGGTCTCGATGAGGGCGCCGACGGGCAGAGCCCGGCCGGTGGACCATGAGCCGGTTCCGGCGTAGGACAGGCAGCCACGCGCCGACGCGTCGCCATGGGCGCCAAGGGCGAGGTCGACCAGGTCGCCGCGCAGCAGCCGGCTGCTCCAGCGGGATTCGCCGATCCAGTCGCAGTTGGCCGAGGCCACGTCCAGGTCGTCCGGGCTCGTCGTCCCGGCGGCGCCGAGCGCCACCTGCAGCGCCACGCTGCTGACCGCCTGCACCACGCGCACCCGGTCGGCGGACCGGTTGGTGATCGTCACGGTGGCGCGGGCGGCGCGAACCGCCGGTGGCGTCTGGATGGTCAGCACCGCCTCGAGGCCGCCGTCCTCCTCGCGGAGCAGCACCTCGAGGACGACCCAACCGGCCACGGTACCGGTGGTGTGGCTGACGTAGCGCAGGTTCTGGCTGACGACGCCGCCGGTACCCCGCGGTGTCGACGGCGCCCGGCCGGCATCCACGGTGAGGATTTCGACCGCGCTCTGGCCGGCGGGCAGGTCGGGCGCCGCGCCGCGCGGGCCCCAGCGACGCACACTCAGCGGTGCATCGCCGCTCTGCACGAGCACGATCTCGAGGACCTCGTTGCCGGTCTCGATGCGGATGTCAGACATAGTTCTGCTTTCTTGACTGTCGGTGCCGTGCTCGGCGGGAGGTTACTTGACCGCGCCGGCGGTGACGCCGGCAACGATGCGCCGCTGAGCGATGATGAAGGTGACGACCATCGGGATGCTCATCAGCACCACGTAGGCGAAGATCAGGTTCCAGTTCTTGACGTACTCGGACTGGGACGCGACGTTGAACAGGTTCAGCGGCAGGGTCGAGGCGCCGCTCCCGCTCAGGACGAAGAAGGCGTAGAACACCTCGTTCCAGACCGACAGCGTGACGAGGATCGCGGCGGTGGCGATGACCGGTCGCAGCAGGGGCAGCACGACGCGCAGGTACACCGTGAACGGCGAGGCGCCGTCGATGCGAGCGGCCTCCTCGAGTTCGACCGGGATGTTGCGGACGAACCCGGTGGTGAAGAAGATCGCCGTGGCCATGAACATGCCCATGTACACGCCGATCATGCCCAGCGCGCTGCCGTCGAGGCCGAGGGACTGAAGCGTGAGCACCATGGTGACGACCGCGGGCGGCAGGATGATGCCGCTGATGCCGACGGAGTAGAGCAACCCCATAACCTTGGACGAGCGGCGGGCCAGCACCCAGGATGCCGCCGAACCGAGCACGAGCACCCCGAATACGCTGGGCACCGTCACGAGCAGGCTGCCGAAGAGACCGCCGAGCACGTCGCCGTCACTGATGGCCCGGCCGTAGTTCTCCACGATGTGCCACGTGGTCGGCAGGCTGAGGTCGGGTACCTGAGCCTCGGCATCGCTCTTGAACGAGGTGATCACCAGGAGGTACAGCGGGATCCCGATGATCAGGACGCAGGCCAGGATGGCGAGGATCGGCTGGACGCCACGGGTCAGGCGTTTGACGTTCATAGGAGTTGCTTCTCTCTCCGTCGCAGCGCCCAGATGATGGGGAATGCGAGCAGGATGACGACCAGGAACAGGATCAGGCTCATCGTGGTGGCCTGGGCGTAGAGCCCCTGTCCGAAGGTGCGGTAGATGAAAATGTTGAGCACCTCGGTGGTCCCGGCCGGACCGCCCTTGGTGGTGGCCTGAACGGTGTCGAAGCCGTTCATCGAGCCCAGCAGCGCTGTTGCGACGTTGAAGGTCACAGCCGGGGCGAGCAGGGGGAATCTAACGCTGCGGAGGGTGCGCCACCAGCCGGCGCCGTCGATTTTGGCCGCCTCGAGAACGTCCTCAGGGATCGACTTGAGGCCGGCCAGGTAAATCAGCATGCTCAATCCCATCCACTTCCAGGACTGCACTATCGAGACGACCACAATCGTCCAGGTGGTGTCGCCCAGCCAGGCGATGCTCACGGTTTCGCCCAGGAGCCCGCCGAGCATTCCATTGAGCGCGCCGTCCGGCTTGAGCAGCGCCTGGAAGATGTAGCCGATCGCCAGCGGGGAGATCAGCACGGGGATGAAGAAGATCGCCCGGCTGGTCCGGTTGATGCGGCTGTCCCGTTCGAAGAAGAGCGCGAGCGCGAAGCCGAACACGTTTTGCAGCACGGCCACCAGCAATGCCCAGATCAGGGTGGTGCGCAGGGCGATCAGGACGTCGCCGTTGCCGAGGAGGGCCTGGAAGTTCTGCCAACCGACGAAGTCGACACCGTCGTGGTACGCCGACCAGTTGGTGAACGCGTAGACGAAGTTGAGCACGGTGGGCAGCAGGAAGAAGACGGCGAGGATGGCGAACGCCGGCCAGAGGAACCAGGCGGGATATGCGCTGCGCTGGGCGGTGGCGCCGCGCCTGGAGGCGTCTGGCACCCCGATGCGGCGGTAGTCACGACGGGTGGTCCCGCCCCGGCGCCGGCCGCGTAGCGGCCCGGGCTCCGGTGTGTCTGTGCGGACGGTCATGGGTGTCACACTTTCGTTCGGTGGCGGGAGCGGGCGGCGGGGCGTTGCGCGCCGCCGCCCGTCGGAACGCGGCTAGAAGCCGTCGATGCCCTGCGCCTGGGCGAGCCCGGCGAACTGGCGCTGAGTGGCTTCCGCGACCTGCTTGGGGGTCTGCGTGCCCTGGATCATTTTGGCCATGTTGAGGTACAGGTCCGCGTTGGCCACGGCGAGGGACTGCATGGAGCCCACCGAGCTGCCCAGCGACGCGGAGATGAGCTTAGCCACCTCCGGCACGCCGGCCGGGCTGTCGACGTCGGGCTTGATGGAGACGGCGTTGGCCGCTTCGACGTAGTCGGCGTAGTCGGTCGTCATCCAGAAGTTCAGGAACTGCGCGGCAGCGGCCTCCTGCTTGGCGTCCCCGGTGTGGAACGCCACGACACCGTTCTTGTTGTCGGGGATGGAGGTGGCGATGTTGCCGGCCTGCGAGATGGGGAACCAGCCGACGTTGGCGTCGATGGTCTCGGTGTCCGACACCGACTGCATCTGCAGCAGCAACGCGTTCACCTGCACGGCCATCGCGGCCTCGCCGGTCAGCACGGCGTTGGCCTGGTCGATGACGGTCGCGGTCTTGATGTCGGAGTTGAACAGGCCGGCGTCGATCAGCGACTTGTACTCGGTGATGGCGTCCAGGATCGCCGGGCTGGTGAACTGCTCCTCGTTGGTGTTCACCCGGTCCCACAGTCCGGCCTGGGCCTGCTCTGCGAGTTGCACCTGTGGCCACCACTGCGTCGGCCACCGGTCCCCGCCGGCCTCGTAGAAGGGCACGCCGCCCTGGTCCTTGATCGACTGGGCATCGGCGATGAATTCGGCCCAGTCGGCCGGCGCCTCAGTGATGCCGTATTGGGCGAAGAGGCCCTTGTTGTAGTAGACACCCATCACCGACGGGGAGGTGACCAGGGCCGCGTAGCGGGTGTCACCCACGAAGCCGGTGACGTCCTTGACGGCCGGGTCGAGCTCGTCGAGCCACGGAGCGTCGTCGAGGGAGAGCAGGTTCTTGGACGGCTGCAGGGTGGTGAGCTGGCTTGCCGTGGGCTGCCACGCGGCGAGGTCGGGCATGTCGCCGACGGCCACCTTGGTGAGCAGGCTCTGTTCGTAGGGGTCGGGGTAGGCGATCTTGTCGAATTCGGCGCCGGTGGCCTCGGTGAACGCGTCCATCACCTGGGTGAGGCCGGGGTCGGAGACCGTTCCCCCACCGAAGGTGAGGGTGACGCCCTCCAGCGATGCGGTGGGCTCGTTCCAGACGGCTGTGCCGTTGGTCGCGCTGTTGCCGCCGCCTCCGGAGGCGCAGCCGGTGAAGAGCAGGCTGGCGGCGGCGGCCAGGGTCACGGCCTTGACGAATGTGGAAGTTTTCATGGGGTCTTCGTTGTCCTTCTGAAGGGTGCGGGATGGTGCGGGGATGGGACGGGCGATGCGTCTCGCTGGCGCGCCGGAACAACCGGGATGCCGGGTCCGGCGTCCGGTGTCGGAGGTGACCGGAGGGATCGTCCCGGTGGGTTCCGCGGCCTGGGTCGACGGGGGGCGAGGTGATGCGGAGTCACGCGTACTGGCAGCTGTCTGACCGGTGGGTCGTGCGAGGCCGTGGAAGAAGCGGTGCAGCAACCTCACTTCTTCGTGATCGGTGGGAATGCAGCGAGCCATTGTGTGGCCTACGGTGCTTTTGAAAACGCTATCATTCATTTTCTGAAAACGCTATCAAAAGTGTTCGCGGGTGTTCCCACCGTCACCCGGCCCATCGATCCGGACCGTGCGCACCGGTCACGCGCCAGTCGTTCCCCACCGGGAGTGCACAAGGAGGGCGTTGGTGTGCGGGCCGACGCCGCGGTGCAGCGCCTCGGCAAGGTTCTCGGGGGTGTCGACGTCGCGCCGGATGGACGCAGCGGGAGGCAGGTCGAGTACATGGTGACCGGCGGCTTCGTGTGCCGCCCGGGAGCCGGGGCCGAATCTGGGCACCATGGCGATGCCGGCCCTGGCGAGCAGGGTGGTGGTGCCGGTGCCCTCCTCGTCGGCGACCATGGCGCGGTCGTGGCCGGATGCGGCGGCGAGGGTGGTCTCCACATCCGCGACGATGAGTGCCGGGAGGTCACCCGTGAGCACCGCGATGTTACTCAGCGGCCAGCGCTCGTGCGCTACCCGGATGCCCTCGCCGATGGCGACGTTGAGCGGGTCACGCGGAGCCGCTGTCGACACGCTCTGAGCATCCGCGGGGTTCGACTCTTCCGCCGGGGGCCCTGGCGACGGCTCTGGCACGATCTGGGCGCCGAGGGCCGTGAGCGGTGCGGCAACGGCAGGGTCGGCCGTGACCACGAGCACCCGCTGCACCGATGGCGACGCGACAAGAGCGGCGACGGTGTCGAGCGCAAACGCCTCGGCAAGCGCACCACGCGCAGGAAAGCTCGCCGGCAACTCGCCCAGGCGGGTCTTAGCCGCCGCGCTGCCCTTGACGGGCACCACGCACACCCAGCTCACGCGGATGCGCTCCCCCGGCTTGTTCCGTGAGGCCCAGTGGACTCCGAAGGGGCCCCAACTGGCAACTCACCGTCGGCGGCGGCACCAGCGCTCTCGCGAGTTGCCACTTGAGGCCCAGTGGGGCGCTCCGAAGGGGCCCCAACTGGCAACTCACCGTCGGCGGCGGCACCAGCACTCTCGCGAGTTGCGCCATCCTGCCCCTTGGCGGGCGCTGAAGGGGCACTTTCCCGCAGGTCGGCGGGCACTGACACATCTTCAGCCGTACTGGTGGGGCCCGCCGCATCAACGGACGCGGACGGGGCATCGTGCGGCGAGTCGGCGGGCGAAGCGGACGCGTCGGCAACGGATGCCGCGGCCCCAGCCGCCGCCAGGCCCGCGGCGTAGCCTTCCGCGTACGCCTCCGCGCTGCCGACGCGGAACATGTCGTTCGCGCTGTCGCGCAGCAGCCGCCGGGCGCCGCGGTCGGCCTCATCGATGGGACCGACCAGGTGGCCGAGGCCGCGCAGCACGGCGACCGGGTTGCCGCTGGTCTTGCCCTTGATGAGGTCGGCGGCGGCGGCGATCTCGTCGGCGACCGCGGCGAGGGTCACGTCCAGGCGGCGGCCGTGCGCATCCGCCGTGCCGCGCAGGTCGTCGAGCACGGCCACCCCGGCGGCGCCGATGGCGATGTCGGTCTGGCCGTCGCGCCACGGGCGGCCGACCGTGTCGGTGATCAGCACGCCGAGGGCCAGCCCGGTGCCCTCCCGAAGGGCCGCGCCGAGGGCGCGGGCGGAGGCGTCGGGGTCGACGGGGAGCAGCAGCACTGTGCCCTCGGGCACGTTGCTGGCGTCGACGCCGGCGGCGGCCATCACCAGGCCTTGCCGGTTCTCGACGATGCGGGTGACCCCGCCCGGATGCGCCCGGGTCGCCACGATTCGCACGGTTTCGTCGGTGATCGCCTGCTCCCGGTCGGCGGCAGCCACCTGACGGCCCTCGGACTTGGAGACGATCTTACTGGTCACGGCGAGGATGTCACCGTTCCGCAGATGGGTTCCCGCGGCGACCAGGAGAATCGCGGCCAGGTCGTCACCGGCCCGGATTTCGCCGATCCCGGGCAACACGAACACCTCGAGCCGGGAATCCGGCCCCGCCACCCCGAGTGCGCCCATCGCTACCGGGCGAGCTTCGGCAGCACGTCGCGGCCGAAGACGTCGATCCACTGGCGCTGGTTGCGGCCCACGTTGTGCAGGTAGATCTTGTCGAAACCGAGGTCGACGAACTTCTGGATGTACGCGCGGTGATCGTCGGGGTCGGCGGAGATGATCATGCGGCCCTCGAAGTCCTCCGGGCGCACGAGCTTGGCCATCTGCTCGAACTCGAACGGCGAGCGGATGTCGCCCTTGGGGAACTTCATGCCGCCGTTGGGCCACTCGTGCAGGGCGTTGCGCATGGCCTCTTCGTCGGTCTCGGCCCAGCTCATGTGCAGCTGCAACACCTTGGGCATGGTCGACGGGTCCTTGCCCGCCTCGCGGGCGCCGTCGTCGAACTTGCCGAACAGCATCGAGATCTTCTCCAGCGGTGCGCCCACGGTGATCAGGCCGTCGGCGTGCCGGCCGGCGCGCTTGGCGGTGACCGGCCCGGCGGTGGCGACGAGGATCTCGGGCGCGACCTCGGGCATGGTCCACAGCCGGGTGGATTCGAGCTTGAAGAACTGGCCGGAGTGCTTGACGTCCTTGCCGGCGATCGACGCGGTGAACAGTTTCGAGATGATCTCGATGGCCTCGAACATGCGGTTGATCCGCTCGGGCGCTTCCGGCCAGTAGCCGCCGACGATGTGCTCGTTCAGGGCCTCACCGGAGCCCAGGCCCAGCCAGTGCCGGCCCGGGTACATCGAGGCCAGCGTGGCCGAGGCCTGCGCCACCATCGCGGGGTGCCAGCGGAAGGTGGGGGCGGTGACGCCCGGGCCCATGTCGCCCTTGGTGCGCTCACCGATCGCGGCGAGCACGCTCCACACGAACGACGATTCGCCCTGCGCGGGAACCCACGGCTGGAAGTGGTCGGCCGCCATCACGCCGGAGAAGCCGTGCTCCTCCGCGTAGGCCGAGAGCGCCACCGCCTCGGCGGGGGCGAACTGTTCCAACATGGCCGCATAACCGATCTGCAA
>NZ_JAODBG010000137.1 GCF_025463825.1 Cryobacterium sp. | reverse complement strand
GGTCGCGGTCTCCGCCGCTGCCGCCGCAGCCGCCGGCCCGGTGCGGGGCTGCGCGGCCACGGTGTTCGTCACCGTGATCTCCAGGCCGTCGCCCTGGTAGTCCAAGTGCAGCAGCGCGGTGTGGTCGGCGCCGTGTTTGTGGGCATTGGTCAAGGCTTCCTGCACCACTCGGTACGCGACCATGTCGACGGCGCCCGGCAGCGGCCGCGGCGTCCCGGCCACCCGGTGTTCCACCTGCAGGCCGCTCCGCTCGAAGTCGATCAGCAGCGGTTCGAGGTCGGCGAGCCCGGCGACGGGTGGGGTCGCCAGGCCCGTGCCACCGGCATCCGTGGCACGCAGCACACTGAGCAGGCCGCCGATCTCGCCCAGCACGCTGCGGGCCGCGTCGCGGATGGTCGCCAGCGACTTTTCGGCGTCGGCGGGCCGCTTCGGCAGTGCCTGGGAGGCGACGCTGGAGTGCAGGTTGATCACCGCGATCTGGTGGGCGAGCAGGTCGTGCAGGTCCCGGGCGATACGCAGCCGTTCTTCGGCCACCCGGCGCAGCGCCTCGGACTCCTTGGTCTCCTCGGCCCGCCGGGCCCGCTCGGTGATGCTGCGGATGTAGGCGACGTGCGACCGGTTGGCGTCGCCGGCGGCGGTGGCGAATCCCACGAAGGCCGCCAGTTGCAACATGGCACGGGCATCGTGCCAGGACGGGTCGAGGAAGGCGAGCATGGTGGCGGCCAGGAGCAGCACGGTGGCGCCGGAGAAGATCAGCGAGGTGCGCCGGGTGAGCCGCCTCGCCACGGCGAACACCCCGATCAGCACAGCAATCAGGTGGGCGACAATCGGCCCGTCCGCGGCGAGCCCGAGCACGCAGGCGGTCACCGCGATGACTGCGCCGGTCAGCGGCGCGCGCCGGCGCAGCAGCACAGTGCCGGCCGAGATGGCTACCAGGAGCGCTGCAGCGGGGCTGGAGGTGACAGTGCCGCTGAAGTCGGTGTGGGCGAAGCTCGGGCCGAGCACCAGGAGCACCAGGATGCCGTCGCGCAGCCATTCGGGCAGCCGGGCCAGCGGTGAGAAGGTGCGCTCAGCGGGGTCCGGTGCGCGTCCCGGTGCAGGGTGCGGTGTGCGGTCGCGCTGGCTCGGCATGCTGTCCTCCCGCCCGGTGATCGGGTCTGACCCCCATTCTGTCAACCGATCCGCGCCGGGTCTGCCCGCGGGCGTGGGCGTTCGGTCTACTGCGTTCGTGGTAGCCGGGGGCCGGCCGGCGGCTCCAGCGGCCCGCCGCGGTACGCCCAGGTTCCTACGAGCGGAGGACGCCCCGGCCGGTGCGCTACGGGAAGACTGGAGTCGTGCCGCCCGGCCGGTCCGAAATGGGCCGGTCCGGCAGGCACGCCAACCCCCGCTGCCCACCGCCGCGCAGCCCGCATTCCAGCCCCCGCAGACCCGCAACCCGCGGCCGCCTCAGCACGCGCCGCAGTCATCAGGAGAACCCCGCCATGCCAGTGCCCATTCTCGCCGCCCGCGACATCCATAAGTCGTATGGTCGCGGCGCCACCCGGTTCGACGCCCTCAAGGGCGTCTCCCTCGACATCCAGCAGGGCGAGTCCGTCGCCATCGTCGGCAAGAGCGGCTCGGGCAAGTCCACCCTGATGCACCTGCTCGCCCTGCTCGACAACCCCAGCACCGGGGCCGTCGAGCTCAGCGGCCGCGACGCCAGCAGCCTGAACGGCAAGCTCGTCAACCAGACCCGCAACGAGACCTTCGGCTTCGTCTTCCAGCAGTTCTTCCTCACGCCGAACACCAGCGTGCTCGACAACGTGACGTTGCCGCTGCAGATTGCCGGCATCCGTGGTGCCGAGCGCAAACGTCGCGGGATGGCCGCACTCGAGCAGCTGGAACTGGCCGACAAGGCCCGCAACAAGGCCACCGACCTCTCCGGCGGCCAGAAGCAGCGGGTCGTGATCGCCCGGGCGCTGGTGAACAATCCCAGCGTCATCTTCGCCGACGAACCGACCGGCAACCTCGACTCCGCCACGGGCAAGGTCGTCGAGGACATCCTGTTCTCGCTGCAGGAGGAGAAGGGCATCACCCTGATCATCGTCACCCACGACGAGGACCTCGCGGCGCGCTGCGACCGCCGCGTGTACATCCGCGACGGCCTCATCAGCGACACCCTGCACGCCGCGCCTGCCGCCCCGATCGCCCAGGAGGTGCGCGCATGAACGCCTTCGACCTGATCCGCTCGGCCGTGAAGAACAGCCTGCGCAGCAAGACCCGCACCACCCTCACCGTGCTCGCCATCTTCATCGGCGCGTTCACCCTCACCCTCACCAGCGGGGTCGGCACCGGCATCAACCAGTACATCGACACCATGGTCGCCTCGATCGGCGCCGACGACGTGCTCACCGTCACCAAGGCCGCCGAAGACACCGGCGACGGCCCGGTCGAATACGATCCGGATACGACGACCGTCGCCGCCGCGGGCCCCCCAGGCACCACCGTCGTGACCCTCAGCAGCGCCGACCTCGACACCATCGGCGACGTCGACGGGGTACTCTCGGTCGAACCCCAGCTGCGGGTGAGCCCGGACTTCGTGCGGGTCGACGGCGGCACAGCGTACGAGGCCAGCGTCGGCAGCTTCATCCCCGGCATGGCACTCGACCTCGCCGCCGGCGCCGAACCCGACTCCGCCAGCGACGCCTACGAGGTCGCCGTCCCGGTCTCCTACGTGGACGCGCTCGGCTTCACATCCGACGCCGACGCGGTCGGCGCCACGCTCACCTTCGGGGTGATGGATGTCGCGGGCACCTCCTCGCTGGTCACCGCCACCATCGTCGGCGTCGCCGAGGAGGGCCTCGTCGGCTCGAGCGCCTTCACCGCGAACGAGGTGCTCACCGAGGCGCTCTACGACACCCAGAGTGTCGGGCTGAGCGAGTCCAGCAAGGACAGCTACTCGTCGGCCGTCGTGCGGTTCGACGAAACCGGCACGGATGCCGACCTGACGGCGCTGAAGGACTCCCTGGCCGAGCTGGGCTACACCGGCACCACCGTGCAGGACTCGATCGGCTCGTTCAAGGCCGTCATCGACGGCATCGTGCTGGTGCTCAACGCCTTCGCCGTGATCGCCCTGCTGGCCGCCGGCTTCGGCATCGTCAACACCCTGCTCATGAGCGTGCAGGAACGCACCCGGGAGATCGGCCTGATGAAGGCCATGGGTCTGGGCGGCGGCAAGATCTTCGGCCTGTTCAGCCTCGAAGCGGTCTTCATCGGCCTGATGGGCAGCGCGATCGGCGTCGGCGTGGGCATGCTCGCCGGAGCGGGCGCCAACGCCGTGCTCGCCGACACCCTGCTGGCCGACCTGCCCGGGCTCACCCTGGTGGCGTTCGACCCGGCGGCGCTCGCCACGATCGTGCTCACCGTGATGGGCCTGGCGTTCCTGGCCGGCACCATCCCGGCGCTCCGCGCCGCGCGGCAGGACCCGATCGAGTCGCTCCGCTACGAGTAGCCGACACTCGCGGCACGTCTGAGTCCCGCCGGACCTCGCACCGAGGACCGGCGGGATTTCTGCGTGCCGGGACCGAATCATCCGCTCAGCGGGCACACTGGGCAGATGCCCATCGAGCAGCACGGCCCGGCCTTCGCGGCTCGGATCGTGCGTGGCCGGGGCCGGGATCCGGTGGCGGTCACACCGCTCGGCGGCGTGGTGAACGAGGTTTTCCGGGTGCGGGGCGCGGGCTTCGACTGGGTGGTCCGCTTTCCAGCGGACCCGGAACGACGAAACGAGTTCCCCGTCGAGGAGTGGGCCATGCGTGCGGCCCGGCAGGCGGGCATCCCGGTGCCGGATGTGGTCGGCTCCGGCCGGCTCGACGACAGGCCGTACCTGGTTCTGCAGTACTGCGAACCCGCGGTTGACGGCCTGGCGGACCCGTGGACCTGGCTCGGCCGCTACGCCCGGTCGGTCGGTCGGCTGCCGTTGGCCGGCGCCCCCGAGGCGGTGTTCTCCCGGTTCGGCCGCGACCTGCCGGCGGCCTGGCAGGCGCACGTGGCGTACAACCTCGACTCGCTCGGCGCCGACGACCCGCTGCGGCGGGACGGCGCCTACGCCGTGGAGCACCGGCCCGCCCTGCGGGCGCTGCTGGCGGAGCTGCAGGCGGAACCCTTCGACTTCGGGCTCGCGCACGGTGACCTGGCGCCGCGGAACCTCATCGCGCCGGCGCGCCCGGCCGCACCGGTGCTGCTCGACTGGGGTGCGGCCGGCACGGGACCGGCGCCCTGGACCGACCTGCAACGGGTCTACCAGTCGGCGGTCCACGACCGCACGATCACACCCGCCGCGCTGGCCGACTTCGCGGCTGCCGCGGGCACCCCGATGACCGAGGCGACCGAACGGGTGTTGCTGGCGCTGACGGTGCTCCGCTTCCTCGACCTGGCCCGGTGGGCCCGTGAGCGCCGACCCGAGCTGTATTCCGACTACCTCGTCGCCTGCACGGCCGGCATCCGCACCGCGCTGCGGCCCTGACCCGCAGCCGCGCGGCGCAGCCGGGCCGGTCCTTGCGCGCCGGCCCGACATCCGGTCTGATGGGTGGCATGAAGGTGACGAGGGTGACCGTGGGGCTGCCGGTCCGAGACCTGCGGCGGGCCGAGGACTGGTACCGGAAGGTGTTCGAGCTGACCGGTGCGGCGGTCGAGCCGGTGCCGGGGCTGGTGGAGCTGACGCTGGGCTCGATCGACCTGCAGCTGGTCGAGGACCCGGCCGGGCAGCCGGGCGCCCAGAACGGCCTGCGGGTGGGCGTGGCCGACGCCGCCGCCGAACACGAGCGCCTCAGCACGCTGGGGCTCGACCTCGACCCGGTGGAGCACGTTCCGGGCGCGGTCGACTACTTCGACTTCACCGATCCCGACGGCAACACCCTCGGTGTCTACTCGCTCAACTCCTGAGGCGCGGGTCCGCCCCGGCAGGGCGCCCGTCAGACGCGTGTTTCCGGCTGCGCGGGCACCCCGCCGCTAGGCGGGTGGCGCGCCCCCAGCGTACCGGCGCTGGGCCCGCGTTCCTCCGCGCCTTCGCCGTTCGGGGTTACGGAACGAGGCGCTCCGCGCGGTAGCGGTCGAACAGCTCGAGGAACGCCTGCTCGGTGTTGCGGTAGCCGGTGAAGCCGGCCGCGCGGCTGCGGCCCATGTCGGCGAAGACCTCCATGGTGCGGCCGAGGTCGGCATCGCTGTGCCACCACGATGCCAACCGGCCGAGGTCCGCCTCGACGAGGCCGTGTGTGGCGACGATGCGGTCCCAGACGGGCTGGCCATCCGTCATCTGGGTCTCGAGTGGGCGCGGGGTGTCGACGAAACCCTCCGGCTCGACGCCGAAGTACGCGGCCAGGCGCGGCCAGAGCCAGCGCCAGCGGAAGGTGTCGCCGTTGACGATGTTGAAGGCCGTGTCCGCGGCGGCCGGGGTGGTGGCCGCCCACACCATCTGGCCGGCGAGCAGGCCCGCGTCGGTCATGTCGGTGACGCCGTTCCACTGGGTTTCCGAGCCGGGGAAGATGAACGGGCGGTCCAGCTCGCGGCAGATCGCCGCGTACACGGCCAGGGTGAGGCCCATGTTCATGGCGTTGCCGACCGCGTGGCCGATCACGGTGTGGGCACGGTGCACCGACCAGGTGAAGCCGCGCGCGCGGGCGGCGGCCCAGAGTTCGTCCTCCTGGGCGTAATAGAAGTTCTCCACCGACAGGCGCGGCTCGTCTTCGTGGAACGGGGTGTCGGGCACCTCGCCCTGCCCGTAGGCCTCGAACGGGCCGAGGTACTGCTTGAGCCCGGTCATCAGCGCCACGTGCTGCACCGGAGCGTCGGCCAAGGCGGTGAGCAGGTCGCGTACCATCGCCGAATTGACGAGGATGTTCTCGGCCTCGGTGGCCTGGCGGAGCCACGCGGTGAAGAACACGTGAGTGGGCTGGTGACCGGCCAGCGCCTCCCGCAGCGACTCGACACTGCGCAGGTCGGCGCCCACCGGGATCACGCCGGGCCGGGCCGCGACGGGCGTGCGGGACAGGGCGAGAACACTCCAGCCCTGTGCGGTGAGCAGGTCGACCAGGGCCGAACCGGCGATGCCGCTGGCGCCGGCCACGAGGGCGGTGCGGGGCGGCGTGCCGGCGGCGTCGGCCTGGCGGAACTCGGGGACGGGCGGGGTTTCGTTGGAGAAAGTCATTGCCGGGCACAACGTCCGGTGCGGCCCACGCATTCCGCGACCGGTCGCGAGCGGATGCTCGGAGGAGCTGCGCGGGTCGGGCGCCGCTACGCGGGTGGCACGCCACCCGCGTACCGGCGCATCACCCGCGTACCGGCGCATCACCCGCGTACCTGCGGGAGTCGAGCCCGCCCGCGTGGGCGCGGCGCGAGTCACGCCACCGTGTAGCGCACGCTCATCTCGTGGCTGGCGCCGGGTGCCAGCGTGATGGCGTCGTCGCGGATGTTGCAGGTCTCCACACAGACCATGCCGGTGTACTCGTCATCGCCGAAGTCGGCCATCGCGGCGGCCTTCTCGATCCACGGGTTCCAGACGACGGTGCTCGCCGAGCCCTGCTTGTTGATGCTGAACACCCGCCCGGTGGCGGCATCCGTCACGGTGGTGTCGGCGGTCGAGGCCTGGTAGATGCGGTCTGTCTCGCCGGAGAAACGCACCGGTTCGGACTCGGCCGGCTGCGGTCCGGAGAGCCGGTCGGTGAACAGGGCGCCCTCGAGGCCGCCGACCTCGGTCTGGCGGATGTCGGCGACCGCGAGGTAAGTGTGCAGGGCCTCCTCGAAGGTGACCGGTTCGGCGTCCCGGTTGGTCACCGTCAGGGAGAGCGCCAACTCGGCGCCAACGGTGATCGTGTAGCGGGCCTCGAACCGGTGCGGCCAGGCGGATGCCCGAGTGGCCTCGGAGTCGGTCAGCCTGAGGTCGAGCTCGACGTCCGCGCCCACCTCGCGCGCCGCCACCAGCTGCCAGTCGGCGAGGCGGGCGAAGCCGTGGGACGGGGCCGTGGCATCCGTAGGGTGGCCGGCGAACCAGGGGAAGCAGATCGGCACACCGCCGCGCAGCGGAATGCCCGGCGCGTACTCGCTCTGCTCGCTCATCCAGATCACCGGGGTGCTCCCGGCGGGCGCCCACGAACTCACGTGGGCGCCCCGCAGGTAGACCTCGGCCGTGCCGCCCGGGCCGGCGACCCGGGCGACACTCAGCCCACCTTCGCCCATGCCCAGTTCGACGGATGACGGCAGTTCGAGCGAGGTGGCGGCAGACATGATGACCTCCGAGGTCGTTGGTGTGCTCCCATCCTAGGAACGAACCCGTCCGGCCCGGGACCGAACCCGTGCGGGCAGGGCTCAACCCGTCAGACGCCGACGGGACGCAGCTCGGCCACGGCGGCGGCGTACGCGGCGGCGCTGGGCTTGGCCGTCCGCGTGAACGTGTCCCGGTGCACGGCGAAGAGACCGAGTTTCGGGCCGTAGCCGAAGATCCACTCGAAGTTGTCCATCAGCGTCCAGTGCGCGTAGCCCAGAACCGGGGTCCCCGCGGCCACCTCCTCGGCCAGGTGCGCCAACGCCTGGGGGATGAATTCCGCCCGCAGCGTGTCGTCCTCGGTCTGCATGCCGTGTTCGGTGACGAACACGGGGACCCCGGCGACCTCGTGGGCATAGCGCACGGCGCCGGCGAGCGACTCGGGCGCGACCACCGACCCCATGCCGACGACCAGCGGGGTGCCGCCCAGCCGGGAGACACGTTCCACCTGCGCGGTCAGCTCGGCCAGCACGGTGTCGGCCACCGGGCCGGTTTCGCCGACCCAGGCCAGCACGGCGGAGCCGGCGCCCTTGCGGATCCTGCCGCCGGTGAAGTCGATACCGCTCATGCGGGTCTGCGCGGTGAACGGCACGATGTCGCCCGCCCAGCTGTCCGGCCGGGAGAAGCCTCGTTCGGCGGCCAGGTCGACGATCGATTTGCCCTCCGGGGTGGGGTCGCTCAGCGACGAGAGCGCCGCCGCCCGCACCAGCTCGGCCTCGGTCACGCCGGTCAGGGCCGCGAACTCGCGGGCCTGCCGGTTTCCGTAGGTGACGGTGCCGGTCTTGTCGAGCAGCAGGATGGTGACGTCGCCGGCGGCCTCGACCGCGCGGCCGGACATGGCCAAGACGTTCCGCTGCACGAGCCGGTCCATGCCGGCGATGCCGATCGCCGAGAGCAGCGCGCCGATGGTGGTCGGGATCAGGCAGACCAGCAGGGCGATCAGCATGGGCAGGCTCACTGTGGCGGCGGAGTAGCTCGCGATCGGGTTGAGAGTGAGCACCACGACCAGGAACACAATCGACAGGCTGGCCAGCAGGATGTTCAACGCCAGTTCGTTGGGGGTCTCTGCCGGGCCGCACCCTCGACCAGGGCGATCATGCGGTCGACGAAGGTCTCGCCGGGTTTGCTGGTGATGCGCACCACGATGCGGTCGGAGAGCACCCGGGTGCCGCCGGTGACGGCGCTGCGGTCGCCGCCTGATTCCCGCACGACCGGGGCGGATTCACCCGTGATCGCGGATTCATCGATGGAGGCGATGCCCCAGACGATGTCACCGTCGCCGGGAACGAGCTCGCCGGCCACGACGATCACGGTGTCGCCCAGGGTGAGGTCGGCCGACGATGGCCTGCACCGGGGAACCCGCCGCGCCAGGGTTCGTGTCGGCGTTGTAGTCCAGCACTCGGGTGGCGCTGGTGCTGGTGCTGGTGCTGGTGCGGGTCTGGCGCAGGCTGTCCGCCTGGGCCTTGCCGCGGCCCTCGGCCGCGGCCTCGGCCAGGTTGGCGAAGATCACCGTGAGCCAGAGCCAGACGGCGATGCCGACGGTGAACGACCCGGGCACAGCGGAGCCGCCCGAGTCGGCGGGGCCGCCGAGGAACGGCTCGGCGACGGCGAGCACGGTGGTGAGCAGGGCGCCGATTTCGACGATGAACATCACCGGGTTCCGCCACATCAGGCGCGGGCCGAGCTTTCGCACCGCGCCGGGCAGTGCGGCCACGAGCTGGCCGGCGCTGATCGCCTTCTTCGGCGCTGAACGGTCGGGGGTCGGCAGGGTGGGGGTGTCGAGGAGTGTGGTCATGGCTTACTGCAGCCCTTCCGCCAGGGGACCCAGCGCGAGTACGGGGAAATAGGTCAGTGCGGTGATGATGATGGTGACGCCGATCAGGAGGCCCACGAACTGGGGCCGGTTGGTGGGGAGGGTGCCCACGGTGGCGGGCACCTTGTCCTGGGCCGCGAACGAGCCGGCCAGGGCGAGCACGAACACGATCGGCAGGAACCGGCCGAGCAGCATCGCGACGCCGAGGGCGGTGTTGAACCACGGTGTGTTGGCGGTGAGGCCGGCGAACGCCGAGCCGTTGTTGTTGGCCGCTGAGGTGAACGCGTAGAGCACCTCGGAGAGGCCGTGCAGGCCCGGGTTCCAGGTCGAGGTGCCCTCCACATCCGCTCGCACTGCGGGAATCGCGAACGACAGCGCGGCGCCGAGCAGCACCAGGGTGGGTGTGACCAGAATGTAGAGGCTGGCCAACTTGATTTCCCGCGGGCCGATCTTCTTGCCCAGGTATTCCGGGGTGCGGCAGGGTGGAACCCCAGATGCCGAACCGGGTTTCCTTGCCCTCCATCGCCCCGCCGGCCAGCCCGGGTGCGGTGCCGGCGCCGTTCAGCTCGAAGATCGTGAGGGCGGTGAGCGAGATCACGAAGATCGTCGCCATGGCGGCCAGGATCGTGTAGCCCTGCCTCTTGTCGCCGACCATGGTGCCGAAGGTGCGCGGCAGGCTGAACGGGATAGCGAGCATCAGGATAATCGAGAACAGGTTGGTCCAGCCGGTGGGGTTCTCGAACGGATGCGCCGAGTTGGCGTTGAAGAAACCGCCGCCGTTGGTGCCGAGCAGCTTGACCGCCTCCTGCGAGGCCGCCGGCCCGCCCGGGATCGCCTGGGTGGCCCCGCTGAGCGTGGTCACGTCCGTGAATCCGGTGAGGTTCTGGATGACGCCGCCGGCCAGCAGCATGATCGTGGCGACGATCGACAGCGGCAGGCGCAGCACCCCGCGGGTGAGGTCCACCCAGAAGTTGCCGATGGTACCGGAGCGGCGCAGCATCAGGCCGCGCACCAGGGCCACCGCCACGGCGATGCCGACGGCGCAGGAGACGAAGTTCTGCACCGCGAGCCCGAGGAGCTGCACCGTGTAGCCCATCGTCAGATCGGGAGAGTAGGACTGCCAGTTGGTGTTGGTCACGAACGACACCGCGGTGTTGAAGGAGAGCCCCTCCGGCACGGCCGGGAAGCCCAGCGAGAACGGCAGCACGGCCTGGGCACGCTGGATGGCGTAGACCAACAGCACCCCCACGACGGAGAACGCGAGCACGCTGCGCAGGTAGGCCGCCCAGGTCTGCTGGCCGCGCGCATCCACCCCGGTCAGGCGGGTCAGCGTGAGGGCCTGCAGGATGCCCAGCCAGAGCGCCACGAGAACCGCTCCGGTTCCACCAGGGCCAGCACCAGGCAGCCGAGGGCGCCGACGGCGAGCACCGCGGCGATGACATCGAACACGATCACAGCTTCGCCACCCCCCCCAGGCGACGACGCCGATCAGCGCGAACACTGCGAACACGCCGAGCAGGTAAACAAGGTCGAGCAGGGGGTTTTCTCCATCCGTTGGCCGCCGGTTCGCCCGGCAGGTGCCCGTGCGCCGCACGAGAACGAACCGAGTCAACACCGCCGCGGTGCCGCCGAACGGATTCCTAACGAACCCCTAACGCCCCATCCCCTCCCCGCCGGACCGGCCAGACCCCACCCGGGCTGCGCCCGGGCATGAAGAAGCCCCGGTGCGGCTCGCGCCTTCGGGGGAAAGGGGAGCCGGCACCGGGGCCAATGGTTGGAGTGGGGGAACTCCATGTGCAACAGTACGTGGTTTGGGCTGCGAGCGGGCTGCACGCGGCCTAAGAATTTGCTATGCGGCCGGATTCCGCCGCGGGCGCCCCGCCGGGTCCGGACCGTGAATGGTCTACGCCGCCGAGCCGGCGAGGGATCCGGTGGTCTTGTCGGCGCCCATGACGATGCAGAGGATCTCCCGGTCGCCGCTGTCCCAGCTGCCCCCTGTGGGGGAGAGATAGTTGAAGTCGAGGGTCGATTTCCTCGGCGGCCTCGTCGTTGGAGCAGTCGCCGACGGCGAGGGAGAAGACGTCCGCCTCGCCGGCTTCGCTGATCTCCTGGGTGGCGGCGTCGCGTGCGGCCTCCTGGGGGAACAGATCGCTGATGGCGCTGCAACCCGAGAGGGTGAGCGCGCCGACCGAGAAGACGGCGGCGAAGACGGCTACCTGCAAGCGCGGGAAGGAGTGGGACACGGTGGAGCCTGTCGAGACGGAGAAGGGTGTGCTGTGGGCGGCACGAAGGGAGCCGTGCTTCCGCTAGGGTTCTGTCTGAAACTGAGCGAGGGACCGGCTCGCCACCCGGCCGATCCGGTGCCCGCCAACGACGAAAGGGACACCCCATGAAGGCATCCGCAGAACTCGGCAGCAACCTGCAGTCGATCCTGGTCGACCTGATCGAACTCCACATCCAGGGCAAGCAGGCGCACTGGAGCGTCGTGGGCAAGAACTTCCGCGACCTGCACCTGCAACTCGACGAGATCATCGAAGACGCCCGGTTGTTCTCCGATGACCTGGCCGAGCGGATGCGCGCCCTCGACGCCCTGCCCGACGGCCGCAGCGAGACGATCACCAAGACCACCCACCTGCCCAAGTTCCCCGAGGGAGAGGTGGACACCGCCGAGACGGTCACTCTCATCACGGTGCTGCTCAACACGACCGTCGACAACATCCGCGAGGTGCACGACGCCGTCGACGAAGAAGACCCGACCAGCGCCGACCTGCTGCACGGCTTCATCGAAAAGCTCGAGCAGTACGCCTGGATGGTCAGCGCGGAGAACCGCAAGCCGCGCAAACCCACTGCGAAGGACTCCACCCGGCCGGTCGGCAAGGCCTGACTGGCACATTCCCTGGCAATCGGGGCCGGGAGCGTGACGAACGGTGCGGCCGGCGCGTCACAGCAGTGAGACCATCTCGCCAGAGAGAACCCGCGGCACCGCCGCGAACAGGACAGAGGATGACACGATGACCCAGGTAATCGAAACAATCGATGTTGACGTTCCCGTACGCACCGCTTACAACCAATGGACCCAGTTCGAGTCCTTCCCGCAGTTCCTCGACTTCGTCGAGAACATCAAGCAGATCGATGACACCCACACGCATTGGAAGGTGAAGATCGGCGGCGCAGTCCGCGAATTCGACGCCGAGATCACCGAGCAGCACCCCGACGAGCGAGTCGCCTGGAAGAGCACCTCCGGCGATGAGCACCACGCCGGCGTGGTCACCTTCCACCGGCTCAGCGACACCACCTCCCGGGTCACCGTGCAGCTGGACTGGGAGGCCGAAGGCTTCCTGGAGAAGGTGGGCGCGGTCTTCGGCGTCGACGACCACGTGATCAAGAAGGACCTCAAGCAGTTCAAGACCTTCGTGGAGAACCCCGCCCACCAGGGCGACGGCTGGCGCGGGGACGTGAGCGTCTAGGTCCCCGGGTCAGTGGACGCCGTCGGCGCCGAGGTCTCGAACCTCCGGCACCGGCGGCGTTCGTCGTCCGGTGCTACGTTCCCTGCGTGATGCGGATGGGGCAGGACGCGGACGGGGGAGCGCCGCGGGATAAGGATTCGATCGGTGACCAGGGACCAGCCGCCCGGCGAAGGCACCGCGGCACGGAAGGCTCCGGCGCCCAAACCCGGTCACCGGGCTGCTCGGAGTGGTGGCCGTTGCCCTGGCCGCTGTGCTCGTCAGCGCCGCAGCACTAGCCGCGATCGCCGTGCGGCAGTTCACCAGCCAGGTGTCGGCGAACTCCATCGACATCACCGGCGAGGATGAGGCGGTGCCGCCGGTTCCCGTGAACATCGGCAGCTACGAGGCGGGCTTCAACATCCTGATCGTCGGGGTCGACAACGATGCCTCCCAGGGTGCGGCGTACGGCGCGCGGGACACCACCCTGAACGACGTGAACATCCTCGTGCACGTGTCGGCCGACCACAGCAACGCCGTGGTGGTGAGCATCCCGCGTGACCTGGTAGTGCCGCAGCCGCAGTGCCCGAACGCCGACACCGGCGAACAGGTCGCGGCGGTGGGAGCCGCGCCGATCAATCAGGCCATGGGGCGTGGCGGCCTGGCCTGCGTGGTCGACACGGTGGAGACTCTCACCGGGTTGGAGATCCCGTTCGCGGGGCTGATCTCCTTCAACGGTGTGGTGCAGCTGAGCGACGCCGTCGGCGGAGTGCCGATCTGCCTCACCGAACCGGTCGACGACCCGTTGGCCGGGCTCAGCCTGCCCCGGGGCACGAGTGTGGTTTCCGGCGAGACGGCCCTCGGTTCCTCCGCAGCCGGCACGGTGTCGGCGACGGCAGCGACCTGTCCCGGATCTCGTCGCAACAGCTCTACCTGGCCTCACTGTTGCGCACCGTGCGCGGCGACGGCACGTTCACCGACCTGCCGAGGCTGCTGGCGCTGGCCAACGTGGCGTCCCGCAACATCCAGCTGTCGACGAGCCTGGCCTACCCGGAGACCATGGTGTCGATGGCCCTGGCGATCAAGGACATCGACCTCGACCGGCTGGTCTTCGTGCAGTACCCGGGCGCCACCGACGACCCCGCCTACCCGGGCAAGGTGGTGGTGCCGATCCGGGGCCTGGCCGACACGCTGTTCGGCAACATCGCCCCGGACGAGCCGTTCTCGCTCGCCGCCCAGGCGCCACCGGAGGCGCCCGTCGTCGCTGAGGAACCGGCGGCGGAACAGCCGGTCGGCACGCCGGCGCCGACGAATGCCGCGACACCGGCCCCCGAGGTCGTTGAGGGGCTCACCGGCCGCACGGCCGCGGATGAGTCCTGCGCCGAGGCCGCCCGTAGCTGAGCGGAGCGCGGGTCAGAGCAGCGCGGCAGGCAGCACGTGGTCCATGTCGTCGAACGCCTTGTTCTCGCCGGCCATCGCCCAGACGAACGAGTAGCTGCCCGTGCCGAAGCCGCTGTGCAGTGACCAGCTTGGGGAGATGATCGCTTCGTTGTTGGCCACGACCAGGTGGCGGCTCTCCGTCGGCTCGCCCATCAGGTGGATGACGCGCTGGTCGGCGTCGAGGTCGAAGTAGAGGTAGCACTCGGTGCGGCGGTCGTGCGTGTGGGCCGGCATGGTGTTCCACATGCTGCCCGTGCTCAGGACGGTGACGCCCATGACGACCTGGCAGCTCTGCACGCCGTTGGCGTGGATGTACTGGTTGATGGTGCGCTCGTTCGAGGTAGTGGGATCGCCCAGCTCGCGCACGGTGCCCTGGCCGGCTTCGACCAGCGTGGTCGGGTACGCCGTGTGGGCGGTGGCGGAGAACAGGTAGAACGAGGCCGGTGCAGCCGGGGCGGTGCTGGTGAACACCACGTCGACGACGCCGCGGCCGATGTAGAGGCACGACCCGGTCGCGAGCACGTACGCGGTTCCGTCGACGGAGACGGTCCCGGTGCCGCCGACGTTGACGATGCCCGCTTCCCGGTTCTCGAAGAAGGTCTCGGTGCGGAGCTCGTCGAAGCTGCCCAGTGTGAGGGGGGCGGTGACCGGGCGGGCGCCGCCCAGGACGATCCGGTCTTCGTGGGTGTAGGTGGCGCGGATTTCGTCGTCGACGAAGAGGTCGTCGACGAGGTAGTTGGCCCGGAGCGCCGCGGTGTCGAATGTGCGGATTTGGGCGGGATTGGTGGAATGACGCAACTGCATTGTTTATCTCATTTCCTGTGGAGGCATCTGCCGCGGGACGCGTCACCGCGGGTCGATGTTCCGTCTTGCGGAACAACATACCAGCGTTTCGGTCTTTCGCGGAGCCGATCTTGCGCAATTAGGACCTTGGTCCCCTTCGCTGGGAGCGCCACGCCCGTATTCTGAGTCTGTACCACGGCCCTGCATTCCGTCCTGCGGAACGCACCGCACGAGCTTCTCTCCCGGGCGATGCCGCCCGTCATGCATCCACGATTGCAACCGAAAGAGTGTCAGAGCCTCATGAGTATCCAAGACAACATTGACGTCGTCCCGG
Source organism: Cryobacterium sp. (assembly GCF_025463825.1). Lineage (GTDB taxonomy): Bacteria > Actinomycetota > Actinomycetes > Actinomycetales > Microbacteriaceae > Cryobacterium. The sequence goes on along the minus strand of NZ_JAODBG010000137.1, from coordinate 472 downwards.
ACGCCGCGCCAGTCGCCGCAGCCGAAGAGGCTGAAGGCACCCTCACCGGAAAGGAGAAGGTCGCCTACGGGTTCGGTGACCTCGGCAACGGGTTCATGTTCGACCTCGGCCAGGCCTACCTCACCAAGTTCTGGATCGACACCGCCGGCATCGGCCCGGCAGTCGTCGCGCTGATCTTCGTTCTGGTCAAGCTCTTCGACGCCGTGATGGACACTGTCGCGGCACTCTTCATCGACGGCCGCAAGGTCGGCAAGCGCGGCAAGTTCCGCCCGGTGATGATGGTCTCCGCCTTCATCCTGGCCGTGATGACCGTGGTCACCTTCACCATGCCCGACGTGGCGATGGGCTGGAAGATCGCCTTCGCCGCCGGTACCTACGCCATCTGGGGCGGTGTCTACTCCTTCGTCAACGGACCGTACGGTTCGCTGGCCTCGGTGATGACCCGCAACATCAAGGAACGCGCCCAGCTCGC